>JAJQEJ010000056.1 GCA_021201735.1 Oscillospiraceae bacterium
TAATCTTAACACCCCTTATCTTATTTGTAAATCTTTTCATGCGGTTGCCCTGCCGCGTGCGATCTGCATTCTTGACAATGGATACCAATTCACATACAATAGGTTTGTTTCGTAAGATAACGGTATACAAGGATACCAATACATATATAATGAGGAGCATGAGATGAAGATACGCAAGGCAATTATTCCGGCGGCAGGGCTGGGTACGCGGGTACTGCCCGCCTCTAAGGCGATTCCGAAAGAGATGCTGACGATTGTGGATAAACCGGCAATTCAGTATATCGTGGAGGAGGCTGTACACGCTGGTATTGAGGATATACTGATCATTACCAGCCGTGGTAAAGGAATGATTGAGGACCACTTTGACCGCTCACCCGAGTTGGAGGAGCGGCTTTCTGCGACAGCAAAGGGTACGCAGTGTGATGAGATGGTCGAAATCGCCAACCTCGCGAACATCTACTATCTGCGGCAAAAAGAGATGCTGGGACTGGGGCACGCGGTGTCCTGCGGCAGGAGTTTTGTAGGCAACGAACCGGTTGCGGTGCTCTACGGAGACGACGTCATTTTGGGCGAAACCCCGGCAATCGGGGAATTGATGGCAGCTTATGAGGAATTCGGCGTCGGCATTGCCGGCGTGAAGCCGGTGCCGCGCGCGGATCTACCGCGCTACAGCTCGCTGAAATTGGAGGAGATCCGACACCGTGTGCACCGCATTACCGACATGATCGAAAAACCCGCGCCGGGTGAGGAGTTTTCTAACTACTCCATTCTGGGGCGGTGCGTTTTGCCGCCGGAAATTTTCGACATTCTGGACGAAATTCCGCGCGGCTCCGGCGGGGAGTACCAGCTCACCGACGCGATGCGGGTTTTGGCGGTCAATCAGGGGATGATCGGCGTGGAGTACGCCGGTACACGCTATGACATGGGCAGTAAGCTCGGCATTATGATGGCAAATGTGGAGACGGCGCTGGCACACTGTGAAATTGGCGCGGATTTCCGCGCGTATCTGAAAAAGCTGGCAAAAGACCTTTGAGCCAAATGATAGAATGTTCCGTCAGGCAAGGGCTTTTCCAATCATTGATTGTCATGTTTTCCCTGTAACCAAACTGTAATTGCTTTTTTTTTAGAAACAACATATAATAAAAAAGCATGAAACAAATATTTTGTCAGATATTGCCGTGGAATACTATGGAGTTGATGAGAGATGGGTAAGAAAGAGGGAAAGCGCGCAGCGCAGGTCAGCACTGTGCCGATACCGAAAATGAGAAAGTATACCATACTGATTGCAGCAGTGATTGTGGCGGTGGTGGTAGTCTATCTGTGCCTGTGCGCGTACGTTTCGGCAAGCAGCGCCGTCCTGCCGCGCACCAGCACACAGGGGATCGCGCTCGGCGGGCTGACGCAGGAGGAGGCGTTACAAAAACTGGATGAATCGGCCGCCGAGATGTTCGCGGGGCGCGAGATTACCTTCGCGGTTGATCTGGGTGACGGGGAGGCGCACACCCTGACCGTAAGCGGTGATAGCATCTCCCTTAATATTGAGGAGGCAGCGGAGGAGGCGGCGCAAACCGGTCGGGAGGGCAGCTTTTTGACCAGAGGCGCGTCGCTGCTCAAAGCACTATTTGTGGGCAATCAGCTAAAGCCCGATGTCACCTTTTCTGATGACAGTCAGATCGAAGACCTGTTCAATAACCTTACGCAGGAGCTGGCGCTCGGCGTGGTTGAGACCTCCTATGAGCGGGTCGGCGATGATCTTGTGATCCATAAGGGCTCCGCGGGACAGGGTTTTCAAATAGAAGAAATTAAGGCGCAGATTCTCGACGCGTTTCGCGCCGATTCGGTGGACAACCCCGCCTTTACCGTTTATCCGACCGTAATCGACCCGCAGCCATGCACGCTTGAGGAGATTTATGACGTGGTCTATACCGAAATGACGGATCCAACGCTGGATCCGACCACCAAGGAGGTCGTCCCCGCGGTCGCAGGGGTCAGCTTTGACGTCGCGGCTGCGCAGCCACTGTATGACGCGACGCCGGACGGCGAGGACTGCATCATCGCGCTGACCTTTACGTATTCGACGGTTACGACAGAGCAGTATACGGGTGGCCTTTACAAAGATGTGCTCGCGGAGACAAAATCCACCTGCTCCGGCAGCAGTTCACGGCTCGCGAACATCGCGCTTGCGGCTTCTTTTGTGGACGGGACGATTCTTCTACCGGGCGAAACATTTTCCTACACCGCGCTCTGCGGGCCGTATGATACGTCCAAGGGCTACCAAAAGGCGGGCGCGTATGTCAACGGCAAGACGGTGGACACGACGGCAGGCGGCATCTGCCAGCTCTCCTCCACCCTCTATTGGGCCACACTGGTCGCAAATCTCGAGACGGTGGAGCGCAAAGCACATGTATACAATGTTGGCTATCTGCCCGTCGTGGGTACCGACGCCACTGTTTACGGCAGCAGCCCTGATTTTAAGTTTAAAAACTCCACCGACTATCCCATTAAGATTTCCTGCTACAAGGATGACAGCCGCGTACTCCATGTAACCATTTATGGCACCGACACCACAGGCATCCACGGTGAGCCTTATAATAAGGTTACTGCCACGGTGACCCCTAAGACGGTCTATGAGGCGGATGCCTCCGTCCCCGTCGGCACGACGAAGGCGGACCCGGAGCGCACCGCCTATACCGGCATGACCGTTGAGGTTTACCTCAAGCTGATCGACAAGAACGGAACCGTTGTGGAGACCAAGTATCTGCATACCGACACATTCAAGTCGAGAGACCGCGTGATATTATATAACCCCGCCGACGCCGCAAAGTACGGCACCGACACAAGCACAAGTACAACCACAACGGCCACAGCATCGCCGTCTCCATCCCCATCAGCAAGCGCAGCCGCAACCGCATCACCCAGCGCAACCCCGGCCACCACAACCCCAACCGCAACCCCGGCGACGGACACGGACACACCAACTGCCACACCCACACCGGTTCCATCCGCAACACAGGCTGTGGAGACAGCGGATGTATCCGACAGCAGTACCACAGCCACGGAGGCGCAGACCGGCACAGACACGACGGATACTACTACAGCGATCGAAGTGGAATAAGTGTTTTGCCGCCGTCCCGCAGATCGTTGCGGGGCGGCGGATTTACCTTTTAAGAGAAACGGAGGCAGCATCATGTCAAACGGGTTTTCCAATGCCACGGTTGATTTTCTTTGGAGCCTGCGGTTTAATAACGACAAGACGTGGTTTGAATCACACAAACAAGATTATGTAAACCATCTGCAGCGCCCTATGCAGCAGCTTGCGCAGGAGGTTTACGACGCCATCCACGCAAAATACCCACGCACGGACTTAACGTGCCGTGTCTGCCGCATCTACCGGGACGCCCGCCGCCTGTTCGGCCGCGGGCCGTATA
Source organism: Oscillospiraceae bacterium (assembly GCA_021201735.1). Taxonomy (GTDB): domain Bacteria; phylum Bacillota; class Clostridia; order Oscillospirales; family Oscillospiraceae; genus JAJQEJ01. The sequence goes on from JAJQEJ010000056.1 coordinate 3,429, forward strand.
AAGAGGGCTTGTGGTTCACCCTGGAGCGCTCCATTGAAGAATGGACGCGCAATCCGGTATTCTGGTTTGAGGTGAAGCCGGAGGGCTATTCTTACGGCATGGGCTACTATGGCGCGACGCCGCTCACCATGGCAAAATTCCGCGCGCGGATTGACCGCAATCCAAAACAAATGGAGCAACTGGCGCGTACCTTTTCCCGGCAGTCAGTCTTTCAGTTGGAGGGTGAGGAATATAAGCGCCCAAAGGGTTCGGCGTCGGCGCTGCTCGCGCCGTGGTATAACCGGAAGAATTTTTCCCTTGTGCACAGTGCGCCTTATGATGCGCAGTTCTCCAGTCCGGCGCTCGCGGCGCAGCTGATCGAAGGTTTTTCCTTTTTGATGCCATACTATGAATATGCGCTCTCGCTTGAAGGTGACCCGGACCCACGTCAGCAAGAAAAAACGACCATGTAAAATTTTCGTTTTTCCGCACATACTAGCTCCATATGTGACGGAAAGGCGGGCGTGGCATGAGGAGAGACGAGGCGGCGAGACAGCCGACACAAAAACCGATTACAGCAGTCATCCTGTGCGTGCTGACGGCCCTTTGGGTGCTGTTTTGCCTGTCGACTGCGCGCGCGCAGCCGCAGCTGCTTGCGGTGGATGCCCCCCTGACCGACCAGATTGAGACGGAGGAGGGCAAGGCGATTCCGGAAGGGCAAAAGCTGATCGCCATCACATTTGATGACGGGCCGAAGCGCTCCACCACCACCCGCCTGCTCGACGGTCTATCCGAACGTGGCGTACAGGCGACTTTTTTCCTGATCGGCTCTCAAATTGAGGGGAACGAGGATCTGGTGCGCCGCATGGATGAGGAGGGGCACCAGATCGGCATTCACACCTTCGACCATGTGCAGCTGACCGCCCTCTCCCGCGCGGATTTTGACGCGCAGGTGGAGCGCTCGCGCGCGCTACTGGAGCAGGTGCTCGGGCACAACGACTTACTCCTCCGCCCGCCCTATGGCCTCCTGGACGCGACCGTGAAACAGTGGGCGGGCTGCCCCATCATCCTCTGGTCCATCGATCCGGAGGACTGGAGCGACAGAGATGCCGAGCGTGTGGCCGACCATATCGTTGAGCACGCCGGGGACGGTGAGATCATCCTGCTGCATGATATTTACCCGGAGTCGGTGGATGCCGCGCTGGAGGCAATCGACCGGCTGCACGATGAAGGGTACTATTTTGTCACCGTGAGTGAGCTCTTTGCCGCCAACCATATTGCGCTGGAGCCCGGAGAGGTATACCGGAAAGTGCCGGAATAAACGCGCGCCGAGGCGGTAGACAAAGTCTACCGCCTCAGCCTGTCAAAAAACCTCGCCAATGGCGAGGTTTTTGTGGTATAATAGG
>JAJQEJ010000065.1 GCA_021201735.1 Oscillospiraceae bacterium
GCCGAAGATACTTGTTTGGAGACGAACCGGTAAAATAGGTAGTGCCAACATAAAACAAAAAGGGGGTCTGCCACATCAGGCCAGACCCCCTTCTATATTCCTCAATAGCTCAGTCGGTAGAGCATGCGGCTGTTAACCGCAGGGTCGTTGGTTCGAGTCCAACTTGGGGAGCCACGAAAGTACGGCTTGCCGTCACGGCAACGTGGCGGTAAGCCAATTTCGTTTTACGGACCGTATGGGCCTTTAGCTCAGTTGGTTAGAGCAGCCGGCTCATAACCGGCCGGTCCACGGTTCGAGCCCGTGAAGGCCCACCATATAGGGGTATAGCTCAGCTGGTAGAGCAGCGGTCTCCAAAACCGCGTGCCGAGGGTTCGATTCCTTCTGCCCCTGCCAAGAAAAACCAGCGAAAGCTGCGATTTTACACAGAGATGGCTCGGTAGTTCAGTTGGTTAGAACGCCGGCCTGTCACGCCGGAGGTCGAGGGTTCAAGTCCCTTCCGAGTCGCCATCTTGCAGATGTTTCCACCTGCACCCCGCGATAGCACGCGCAGAGAGGGAATATGGTTTAGCCAATTTCCCTCTTTCCGCGGGCTATGGCAGAACAACAACATATGCTGTTATAGCTCAGATGGTAGAGCGCATCCTTGGTAAGGATGAGGTCCCCGGTTCAAATCCGGGTAACAGCTCCAAATCAAAACAAAACGCAGAGAACGGGAAAATAGCGCGCTCTGCTGCCCGTGCAGAGAGGGACGGCCACTGGCTGAAAGCCGTCCTACGGTAGCTGCGCTTGGTTCGCCCGGGAGCGGTCGCGGGGAAATACGCGGACGGATGCTGCCCGTTATGCAGCGTCAAGTGTGTGTGGGTATATGATATCCGCGCAAATCGTGGGTGGTACCGCGGAAGGGTTGCCTTTCGTCCCTATTACAGGGATGAAAGGCTTTTTTTATTTTTAGGAGGCGAGGCTAAGATGAAGCGGAAACTGGAAGATATTCGCAGGGAAGCGATCTCAGAGCTGAACGCGGCGGCGGATACGCAGAGCGTGGAGGGAGTGCGCATTAAGTATCTGGGAAAAAAAGGCGCGCTGACCGCAGTGCTCAAGCAGATGGGGACGCTTTCGGACGAAGAGCGCCCCGTCATGGGGCAGCTCGCAAATGAGGTGCGCGAAGCGCTCACAGCGGCACTTGCCAAACGGCAGTCCGAGTTGGAGGCGGAATTGCTGGAGGCGCGTCTTGCGTCAGAGACGCTGGACGTCACCATTCCGGGGAGGCGCCCCCCCCTCGGGCACAAGCACCCGATGACCATTGCGCTCGACGAACTCAAAGATATCTTTATCGGGATGGGCTTTGCAATTGCAGACGGGCCCGAAATTGAGCTCGCCTCCTATAATTTCACGAAACTGAACACGGCGGAGGGACACCCCGCACGCGAGTGGGGCGATACCTTTTATATGACAGAGGACTCCTCCGTCCTGCTGCGTACCCAGACCTCACCCATGCAAATCCGCGTTATGGAGGAGCAGACACCGCCCATCCGCATCATCGCGCCGGGGCGGGTATACCGCAAGGATGAAGTGGACGCCACGCACTCCCCCATGTTCCATCAGGTGGAAGGGCTGGTGGTGGACAAAGGGATTACAATGGCGGATCTGAAAGGCACACTGAACCAATTCGTGGAGCAGCTCTACGGAAAAGGGACGAAGACCCGCTTTCGCCCCCACCACTTCCCGTTTACCGAGCCGTCCTGCGAGGTGGACGTCCTCTGCCACGGCTGCGGCGGCGCGGGCTGCCGTATCTGCAAGGACGAGGGCTGGATCGAGCTGCTCGGCGCGGGGATGGTACACCCCAAAGTGCTCTCCGGCTGCGGGATTGATACGGAAGTCTACTCCGGCTTTGCCTTTGGCATCGGTGTGGAACGCATGGCGATGCGGCGCTTCGATATTACCGATCTGCGTTTAATATTCGAAAATGATATGCGCTTTTTGGCGCAGTTTTAAGGAGGGGCTTTCGTGAAGTGTTCCCGAAATTGGCTCAAGGAATTTGTAGATATCCACGCTGACGACAAGGCGTACGCCGAGACGATGACCCTCTCCGGCTCCAAGGTGGAGAGCACCGAATGCCCCGCGGCTGAAATGAAAAATGTCGTTGTCGGCTATGTGGCCACGATGGAGCCCCACCCCGATTCCGACCATATGTTTATCTGCGGGGTGGAGGTCGGCGGACGCACTGTGCAGATTGTCACAGGGGCGCAGAACGTCAACGTGGGCAACTACGTGCCGACCGCGCTGCATGGATCCGTCCTCCCCGGCGGCGTACACATTGAGACCGGGGTGCTGCGCGGCGTGGAGAGTTGCGGCATGCTCTGCTCGCTCAAGGAGCTGGGCCTTACCACACATGATTTTCCCTACGCCATTGAGGACGGTATCTTTATTCTAAATGACGATCCAGACCTCGCGGCAGCTGGATTTACCTCTGGTGCGGAAATCGGGCGGGTGCTCGGCATGGATGACCACACCGTGGAATTTGAAATTACCCCGAACCGCCCCGACTGCCTCTCGATGATCGGCCTTGCGCGGGAGAGTGCCGCGACCTTTGATGTCCCGCTCGCCCTGCACACACCGGCGGTGAAGGGCTGCGGCGGCAATATCGCGGCGCTGCTGGATATCGAGGTGGAAGACCCCGACCTCTGCCCGCGCTATACCGCGCGGATGGTAAAGAACGTCAAAATCGCCCCTTCGCCCAAATGGATGCGCGAACGCTTGCGCGCCTGCGGTGTGCGCCCGATCAACAACATTGTAGACATCACCAACTATGTGATGCTGGAGTACGGCCAGCCGATGCACGCGTTTGATTTCTCCTGCGTGGAGGGTGGCAAAATCCTCGTGCGCACCGCGCGCGAGGGGGAGACGATTGAGACGCTGGACGGCAATACGCGCGCCCTCACGCCATCCATGCTGTGCATCTGCGACACGAAAAAGCCCGTCGGCGTGGCGGGCGTGATGGGCGGGGCAAACTCCGAAATTGTCGGCGATACCGCCATGGTGGTATTTGAATCGGCGACCTTCAACGGCGTTTCCGTCCGACGCACCGCTACCGCGCTCGGTATGCGCACCGATGCCTCCAGCCGCTACGAAAAGGGGCTTGACCCGATGAACACCTATAACGGGGTGCAGCGTGCGTGCGAGCTGGTGGAGCTGCTCGGCTGCGGCGAGGTGGTGGACGGGATTCTTGACATCATTTCCGCTGACAACGCCCCGGTTATTTTGCAGTTGGAGCCGGATAAGATCAACGCCCTGCTGGGTACCGCGATCGCGGCGGACGAGATGCGCGCCATGCTTGCACGGCTGGGCTTTTGTCTGGAAGGCAATGCCGTTACCGTACCGTCATGGCGCTCCGACGTGGAGCACTACTCCGATCTGGCAGAAGAGGTTGCGCGGCTGTACGGCTATGACCGTATTCCCGTTACGCTCATGCGCGGTGAGACCACACAGGGCGGGTTTTCCGCCCGACAGGCGGCGGAACGGCTGGCGGCTACACTCTGCCGCAGCACGGGCTATAGTGAGATTATCACCTATTCCTTTATCTCGCCCGCTTACTATGACAAAATCCGCCTGTCGGCGGACAGTGAAAAGCGGAAATCGATCACAATCCTCAATCCGCTCGGTGAGGACACCAGTGTCATGCGGACGACTGCCCTGCCCTCCATGTTGGAAATTTTAGCCCGCAATTATAGCTACCGCAATCCCGTGGCCCGCCTCTATGAGCTCGCCATGGTCTACCGTCCGCACAGCGGCAGTGCCCTTGCCGATGAGTCGACCGTTCTCTCCCTCGGCGCATACGGCGGGGACTGCGACTTTTTCTCCTGCAAGGGCGAACTGGAGGCGGTGTTAGCCGGAATGAACGTCGAGCGACTCGCATTCAAGGCGCGCAGGGATATTCCCGCGTTTCATCCCGGACGGTGTGCAGAGGTTTTTTCCGGCGACACACCGCTCGGGATCATTGGGCAGCTCCACCCGGTCACCTGCGCCAATTACGGCATGGACGATACCGATGTATTCGCCGCTCAGCTTGATTTTGCCGCCCTGCTCTCCTGCCGGACGCTGCAGGTGCACTATCAGCCCCTTCCGCGCTTCCCCGATGTGACGCGGGATATCGCGGTGGTCTGTGACGCGGCGATTCCGGTCGCTGAGCTCACCGCCTGTATCCGCCGCGGCGCGGGCAGCCTGCTCAAAAAGACAGAGCTGTTTGATATCTACACCGGCGCGCCCATCCCGGAGGGGCAAAAAAGTGTCGCCTTTGCCCTCTCTCTGCGCGCCGACGACAGGACGCTTACCGACGCGCAGGCCGACACGGAGGTGTCCGGCATTCTTGATTTGCTGAAAACGGAGCTCGGCGCGGTGCTGCGTTAATTTGCGTTAAATGGAATAAAAAACAAAGCCGAAGTGCTGCTTCATTGCAGCGCTTCGGCTTTGCTTTTTGTGCGGGCGGCGGATAAGCCACATAATAACAATTTAGTTTACATTCAGTGAACGAGGAGCAGAATTACATACCTTTTGGCAGGGCAACCGCACGAAAAGATTAAGGAGCAATATTGCCAAAGAGTA
>JAJQEJ010000031.1 GCA_021201735.1 Oscillospiraceae bacterium
TTCCCTATTATACCACAAAAACCTCGCCATTGGCGAGGTTTTTTGACAGGCTGAGTATGCTTGTAGACGATCGTCTACAAGCATACTGCGGGACGTGCCTGCATATACATTCCACATACTACCTGAAAATGGGAGCGTGGATGAGATATGGAAACAAATTGGAATGAAAACCGGGCGGTGCTACGCGGGACGGTTGCAGGGCTGCCCGTTTTGTCCCACGAGAATCACGGCATCATGTATGAGACATTTCCAATCACCGTGCAGCGGCTTTCCGGGGTGGAGGATCGGGTGAATGTGGTGGCGACGCACGCCCTGCTGGAGGAATGGGCGCTTCGTGTGGGTATGCCGCTCGAGGTGACAGGCGAGGTACGCTCATTTAATAATAAGAGCGGACGGGGAAGCCGTCTTGTCATTACGCTTTATGCAAAGACATTTGCCTGCTCGGATGGCGAACAGGAAAACCAGCTTACGTTGGCCGGTGTCCTCTGCAAAGCCCCCATCTTCCGCCGCACCCCGCTAGGCAGGGAGATTTGCGACCTGATGCTTGCCGTCAACCGGAAATATGGGCGCGCGGATTACCTGCCCTGCATCGCGTGGGGGAGCATGGCACAGATGTGCGGTGGCCTGGAGGTGGGAGACGGCGTACATATTCAGGGGCGGCTGCAGAGCAGGGGCTATACTAAGGTGGAAAACGGCGTGAGCTCTGGACGTACCGCCTATGAAATATCCATCATGAAGCTCTATCTCGAAGGAGAGGATCCGGCGGCGGGAAGCGGTGCATGAATGGCCAGTAATTGGGGGAAATAGATAAAAAACGGGAAGCATAGCTATGCAAAACAGAGAGATGAAGAAAAAGGATATACATTTCCCGTTTTTTTTGATAAAATATACAACACGATGAATTTTGTGTCGCATTTCCCCTTGCGGGGTACTATGAAGAAGCAAAGGAGAAGATTACATTGCAGACGAAAGACACGACAAGCGTTATATATCTTGATTTATTGCAGCCAAACGAGGGGGACGGCGGGGAGAAAACGCCGTTTCACCGGCTGGAAAGCGCGCTGCGTGCGCTCAAGGGCAACCCCGCCAACAGCTGCGAGCTGGTTGTCATGAGCACCATACCCGTGCAGTCACCGCTGATCCTTTCCGCGGAGACACTCGGGCAGCATCTGATTATTAAGCGTGGGGAGCGCTGTACAGATGCGCTGTTTGATGTTGTATCAAGCGGCGACATGGTGCTCGGCTGTGGTGTCACGTTGGATGGGAACAGGGACTATTTTAAGAAAAACAATACAACCACCGGCCCGCTTGTCCGTGTTGGAACGAACGGCAAATTGCGTATGGAGGAAGGCTCCATGCTGCGCAATAACTATGCTGTTTTCGGCAGCGGCGTAGAGCTCAGCGGCGGCAGCTTTGTTCTGTGCGGCGGCGATATTACGAAGTGCGAGGCGACGGAGTACGGCGGCGCGGTTGCGGTAACAGCCGGAAAAATGACCATGATAAGCGGTGATATCTCCTACAATGTTGCGCCCAAGGGCAGCGGCGTGTATCTGCGCGGCGAGCTGGATATTGCGCCGGACTATCAAGTGCCGTTCCGCCTGACAGACCGCGTTTATCTGGAGAACGGGCGCACCCTGCACCTCCTGTCGCAGATTACGGGTATTTATGATACCATCCCCGTTGTCTGTGAGGCGACCAACGCGCCCCGCGTCAATTTGGCCGTGTGCGCAAACAACATGATTGCGACCGCCAGCATTACCATGGAAAAAATCTTCAATGCCGGAGAGGGTACGGAGCGCAAGCTCTTCTATCATGATAACCTGGTTTACTTGCAGCCGCGAGATAACGCACAACATTAAGTGCGGCGTTTTCGCGCATTGCCTGACACTGCGTGTGTTGGCGCTCGGTATGCGCTATGTTTTCTGCATTTGCTCTGATCATTTATGTTTTTCGCTCGATCTGTCCATACTATAAATGGACAGGTCGATTTTTTTTTGCTTTGTATGTAAAATTTGGGCGTCTCATGTCCCCAAACGTGTGGCATTAGGGCTTTCAAAATTCATCCATCCCAAAGGTGTGTTTCATTCCCAGCTTGCTCGACGCACATTTTGCTTATACTGACTAAGGCGCGAAAAGGCGTCAGGAGAGTATGCTTTATGGAATTTGAAGGGGTGGTTGAATGAAGGAGGAGCAAAAGCCGCCGCACACGGCTGCTGTGTTTCTGGTCATTGCGGTTGCAGTCATTGCGGTGGCTTTTGGTATGGCGTGCTATCGCACACTGCACCCGACACAGGCGGCTGTTCCGGCCAGTACTGGTGCGGTATCCGGCAGTTATATGGCCGCACAGTCGGCCCAGAGCAGCGCTGCCGGGCATACAGTCATCCCAGTCGGGCGCGCCGTTGGGATCAAGCTGTTTTCCGACGGTGTCATCGTGGTTGGTTTTTCACAGGTGGCAACCGAAAATGGCGTGTGCACACCCGCGCGGGACTGCGGCCTGCGCGAGGGGGATGTGATTACGCACATCAACAGTCAGGAAGTCGATAGCATTGAAGAAGTGCAGGAGGTGCTCCAATCCTGCGCGGGCGAGGATATGAGCATCCGTGCAGTCAGGGGAGAGAAAGAGGTGCAGATGACCGGTGCCGCAGTAAAATGCAGCACGGATGGTGCCTATAAAATGGGCGCATGGATTCGTGACTCCATGGCAGGGATCGGTACGCTCACCTTCTATGATCCTGAAACGGGCGCGTTTGGTGCGCTTGGCCACGGCATCAATGATGTGGACACAGCAAAGCTGATGCCGCTCCAATCCGGCTCTATTATGTATGCCGAGGTGACCGACGTGCAGCGTGGGAGTGCCGGACAGCCCGGTGAACTGCACGGCGCGTTTGAGGTGAGCCGCGATCTGGGTGACTTATATGCTAACACCGGTAGCGGCATTTTCGGGGTGCTGAGCGACAAGAGTATTCTGGCGGAGGCCGCACCGGTCGCCATCGCGGCGCGCAGTGAGGTAAAGGTAGGCCCTGCCGTCATTCGCTCTAACATCGCGGGGGACGATGTAGAGGAATATGAGGTGGAGATTACACGTGTCTATCCTGCCGGTAGCGGCGATACGCGTGACCTCATGATCAAGGTGACGGATCAGAGGCTGCTCGACGCGACCGGTGGCATTGTGCAGGGGATGAGCGGCAGTCCTATTTTGCAAAATGGGAAGCTGGTCGGTGCGGTCACTCACGTTTTGGTGAACAATCCGACAGAAGGATATGGTATTCTAGCGGAGAACATGTTTGCCGTTGCGCAGGGGGAAGAGACGGCAAAAGCTTCCTAGTAAACAACAAAAAAGGCGAAAAAAGTAAAAACAAGTAAGAAAAAAGCGGAAAAGCGCATAACTATTTTTCCAGTTTTTGTCAAAAAAGCATTGCGTTTGCAGACGAAATATGTTAAATTATAATCGACCGGTGTGGCGTCAAACCGATTATACTGTAAACGGCACTATTTTGCCGGAAAGGAAAACGGTTATGGAGAAGAAGAAAATTTTAATTGCAGATGCGAATGAAGAATTTCGGCACCTCTTGGCAGAGGTGATCAGCGATGAAACTGATCTGGCCCTCGTTGCGGAGACCGGCAACGGGGAGGAAGCGGTCCGGCTGGCAAAGGAACTCGGCGCCGATATCATTGTAATGGATATGGTGCTGACGCATATAGACGGCGTTGAGGTGCTGCAGAGGCTGTCCAATCTTGCGCGCAAAGTGCAGGTTTTGGTTCTGTCCAGCTTTGCCAAAGGAGATGTGGCGGAGCTTGCAGCGCGTTTGGGGGCGGATTACTGCATGATTAAGCCGTGCAAGACGAGCGCTGTCGTAGAATGTATCCGGCAGTTATCCATGCAGATACAGCCGGGGACAGTTGTCACCCGCCCTGTCCAGCACGAGCAGAGTCTGGAGAGCGTGATCACCTCTATCATCCATGAAATCGGCGTGCCCGCGCATATCAAAGGATATCAGTATCTGCGCGAGGCGATTATGATCGCCGTGGATGACATGGAGGTCATCAACGCAGTGACTAAAATCCTCTATCCGGAAGTGGCCAAGCGCTTTGGCACAACGGCCAGCCGCGTGGAACGCGCGATTCGGCACGCCATTGAAGTGGCATGGGATCGGGGCGATCTGGAGACCCTCCAGAAGTATTTCGGGTATACCATCAGCAACGCCAAAGGGAAGCCGACCAACAGCGAATTCATCGCGATGATTGCAGACCGTCTGCAACTCATTCGGAAAGAGAAATAAATTTGTCTGCATGCGAAATTAATTTCTTTCCATGACAGAATATGGGGGTGTCGTAAAGAATTACGACACCCCCCAGACCGAAGACAAAGCGGGCATCACTGCATCATGCAGCGGTGCCCG
>JAJQEJ010000055.1 GCA_021201735.1 Oscillospiraceae bacterium
TGGTGGAGATAAGCGGGATCGAACCGCTGACCTCTTGAATGCCATTCAAGCGCTCTCCCAGCTGAGCTATACCCCCAGATGCAGGAACGTGCTTTTTTATTTATTTGCAACAGCGATGATTATGATATCATACCAACATAATGTTGTCAAGTAGCAAATTGCAAGGACAGGTTTCGCCTGAAAATATCCATTTACTCCTGTTCCCAGTTGTGCCAGACATTCTGTACGTCGTCGTTATCCTCAAGTAGGCTGATAAGCTTTTCCATGTTTTTTATGTCATCGGGATCTTCCAGCTTAATGTAATTCTGCGGGATCATCTCAATGGCGGCATTAGCAAATACGTACCCTTTGCCTTCCAATGCAGAGAGCACCTCTGCAAAGCGCTCCGGTGCCGTATAAATGAGGAAACACGCACCGTCGGCTTCCATGTCATCCGCGCCCGCTTCAATCGCGTCCATCATGACGGTATCCTCGTCGAGATCCTCTTTTTCCACAACAATGACGCCTTTTTGATCAAACGACCATGAGACGCAGCCTGTCGCGCCCAGATTGCCGCCGTATTTGTCAAAATAATGCCGCACCTCAGGCGCGGTGCGGTTTCGGTTGTCGGTCAGCGCCTCCACAATCACCGCGACACCACAGGGGCCATAGCCCTCATAGACCACGTTTTCGTAGTCATCGCTATTCCCCGAACCAAGCGCTTTTTCAATCGTGCGCTTAATATTGTCATTTGGCATATTGGCCGCCTTTGCTTTCGCAACGACGGTAGCAAGGCGAGAATTGTTCGCGGGGTCGCCGCTCCCCCCCTGCTTCACGGCGACAATCATTTCCCGCGCAATCTTTGTGAATATTTGAGAGCGCTTTGCGTCCGCCGCGCCCTTTGTTTTCTGAATATTGTGCCATTTAGAATGCCCTGACATAGTATCGTTCCCTTCTCAAAAGCTAACTATTATAGTTTATCACTTTTCCTGTGCGTTGACAAGATAAAAACGACAGTAAATCAGCCGTGGCTGCTAAAAATATAGCAACCCCGACTGATTCTCCAAGAATTAATTCTTAAGCTGGTTATAATTCTCATTGCTGTTGAGCATTTGCCAGTTCCCTTTTGGATTTGTCTTTTTCGCCTGTTCCTCCGGAACAGGCGTCGCTTTATCGGGGATTTTCGCCTTTGTCTTGCTCTTGCTGTCCTTCTGCTGATCCATCGTGCAATAACCCCTTCCGTTTTCAGACAGCGAAATTATTTCGCTGTACAGAGTTATTATGTGTGAAATGGATCGGCGCAAAACTGGAAATTAGTTCATGGATTTTACGGCAGATTGGTATAGCCCATCAGGTATTCATCCACCTCGCGCGCGGCGGCGCGGCCTTCGTTGATCGCCCATACCACGAGAGACTGACCGCGATGCATATCCCCCGCCGTAAAGACACCGGGCACCGATGCGGCATACTTGCCGGCCTCTGTTTCCACCACCGTGCGCGGGGTCAGCGCAACGTCAAACGCCTCCGCCACATAGCTCTGGCAGCCGAGAAAGCCCGCCGCAATGAGGAGAATATCGCACTCCATCATCTGCTCAGTTCCTGCGATGGGCTTCAGATCCTTGCCCAGCTGCACCGTTTTGACGGATTTGAGGTTTCCCGCTTCGTCGGTAAACAGCTCCGTTACCGTGGTCTGGTAGATGCGAGGGTCGGTGCCGGTCACGGCGATGGCCTCCTCCTGCCCATAATCGGTTTTTGAGATGCGCGGCCACTCCGGCCACGGGTTATGCTCCGCGCGGCTGTCGGGTGCCTTAGGCATCATCTCTAGCTGCTTCACGGACGCGCAGCCGTGGCGCAGGCAGGTACCCACGCAGTCGTTGCCCGTGTCGCCGCCGCCGATGATGATGACATGCTTTCCTTTGGGGTCAATATAGCTGTGGTCAGCTAAATTTGAATTTAATAAACTTTTGGTCGTGGACTTAAGAAAATCCACCGCAAAGTAGACGCCGTTTGCCTCCCGCCCCTGCACCTGCAGGTCGCGCGGGTTGGACGCCCCGCAGCAGAGGACGACCGCGTCAAATTCCTCCAGCAGCGATGCGGCGGAGCGGTCTTTACCCACATCCACGCTTGTCTCAAAGCGCACACCCTCCTCCCGCATGAGGTTCACGCGGCGGTCGATGACGCGCTTTTCGAGCTTCATATTCGGGATGCCGTACATAAGCAGACCGCCGATCCGGTCCTCCCGCTCAAACACGGTCACGGTATGCCCGCGGTGGTTGAGCTGGTCGGCGCAGGCGAGTCCAGACGGGCCGGAGCCGACGACCGCTACGTGCTTGCCGGAGCGCACCTTGGGCGGGCGGGGCGTCATCCAGCCGTTTTCCCATGCCGTCTCAATGAGAAACAGCTCGTTTTCCTTGATGGAGGTTGCCTCGCCGTTTAATCCGTTGGTACAGGCCACCTCACAGAGCGCCGGGCATACCCTGCCGGTAAATTCGGGGAAATTACTTGTCTTGCGCAGGCGCGCAAAGGCATGCTGTAGGTCGCCGCTGTAAAGAAGGTCGTTCCACTCAGGGATGAGATTGTGCAGCGGGCAGCCGGAGACCATGCCGTTTAGCACCGCCGCCGCCTGACAGAACGGCACCCCGCACTCCATGCAGCGCGCCGCCTGCTCGCGGCGCGCCTCTCCATCCATCGGCGCGTGGAATTCGTTAAAATGTGCCAGACGCTCCAGAGGGGGCTCGGCGGTATTTGTCCTGCGCTGAAAATCTAAAAAACCGGTTGCCTTTCCCATCAGTGCGCCCCTCCTTTCGTGTTCAGATAAAATGCTTCCACCTCTGCCTGCTCCCGGTCCATGCCCTTTTCCTCAAATGCGTGAATGCTGCGCATCATCTGGTCATAGTCGCTGGGAAGTATCTTTTTGAAGTCGGGCAGGTAGTCCGCAAAGTGCTCCAGCACCTCTTTGCCACGGGCGGAGCCGGTCGCCGCGACATGCTCCTCGATGAGTGCGCGCAGCTCCGCGATGTCCGCCTTCTCCGTGACCGGTTCGGCGGATACCATTTCTTTATTCAGACGCATATAGAGGTCATGCTTGCGGTCGAGTACATAGGCGACGCCGCCGCTCATGCCTGCGGCAAAGTTTTTGCCGGTTGCGCCCAGTACAACGACTTTTCCACCCGTCATATATTCACAGCCATGGTCTCCCACGCCCTCGACAACGGCGGTCGCGCCGGAATTGCGTACACAGAACCGCTCACCGGCAACGCCTGAAATAAAGGCTTTTCCGCTCGTCGCGCCATAGAGCGCAACGTTGCCGATGATGATATTTTCATCCGCCGGAAAGGAGCTATTCTTGGGCGGGTAGACAATCAGCTTGCCGCCTGAAAGCCCCTTGCCAAAGTAGTCGTTGGAGTCGCCCTCGAGCACAATTGTTTCTCCCTGCGGGATGAACGCGCCAAAGGACTGCCCGCCGCCGCCCTTGCATTGGATGGTGAAGTTGTCCTCCGGCAGATTGCGCCCGTGCAGGCGGGTGATATCGGAGCCAAAGATCGTCCCAAATGTGCGGTCGGTCGAGGTCACATTGACCGCAATTTTTTTCTTCTCTCCCTTGGCAAGCGCACTCTGGAGCTTCTTCTCCAAAATCTTGAGATCGGCAGTCTTCTCCAACTCAAAATCGTAGCAGTCTTTGGGGTCAAAGTGGGTCTTTACGTTGGGGTCGCCCGCGTAGGGATTGTGCAATATTGCGCCGAGATCAATGGTGGCCGCGCGGCTGTTGACTGCCTTTTCCCGCTGCTTGAGCAGGTCGGTGCGCCCGACAAGCTCGTCAATGGTACGCACGCCGAGCTTCGCCATGTGCTCGCGCAGCTCCTCTGCGATAAAGCGCATAAAGTTGACGACATATTCAGGCTTGCCCTGAAAACGCCCGCGCAGCTCCGGGTTTTGCGTCGCAACGCCCACAGGGCAGGTGTCGAGGTTACACACGCGCATCATCACGCAGCCCATTGTCACAAGGGGGGCTGTGGCAAACCCGAACTCCTCCGCACCCAGCATACAGGCGATGGCGACGTCGCGCCCGCTCATGAGCTTGCCGTCTGTCTCCACCACCACGCGGGAGCGTAGGCCGTTTTGGATGAGGGTCTGGTGCGTCTCGGCGAGCCCCAGCTCCCACGGCAGGCCCGCGCCGTGGATGGAGGTGCGCGGCGCGGCGCCGGTGCCGCCGTCATAGCCGGAGATGAGCACCACCTGCGCGCCGCCCTTGGCGACGCCCGCGGCGATGGTACCCACGCCGACCTCCGAAACCAGCTTGACGGAGATGCGCGCGTTGCGGTTGGCGTTTTTGAGATCGTAAATCAGCTGCGCCAGATCCTCAATGGAGTAGATATCATGGTGGGGCGGCGGTGAAATGAGGCTCACGCCGGGTGTGGAATGGCGCGTGCGCGCAATCCAGGGATAGACCTTTCCGCCCGGGAGGTGCCCCCCCTCGCCCGGCTTTGCGCCCTGTGCCATTTTGATCTGAATCTCATTGGCGGAGACAAGGTATTCGCTCGTCACGCCAAAGCGCCCGGATGCCACCTGCTTGATCGCGGAATTGCGCTCGGAGCCGAGCCGCGCGGGGCGCTCGCCACCCTCACCGGAATTCGACTTCCCACCGAGCTGATTCATGGCAAGGGCCAGGCACTCGTGTGCCTCCTGCGAAATGGAGCCGTAGCTCATCGCGCCTGTTTTAAAGCGTCTGACGATAGATTCAACGCACTCCACCTCATCGAGCGAGATGGGGGTATCGAGATACTTCATCTCAATCAGGCCGCGCAGTGTGTGCGGCTTGGTCTCATCGTCCACAAGCTTGGTATACTCTTTGAAGAGGTTATAATCCCCGCGCTTTGTCGCCTCCTGCAAGAGGTGGATGGTCTGGGGATTATACATATGGTCCTCCCCTTTGCTTCCCGCGCGCGCCTTATGCATGCCGCGGGAATCAAGGGACAGGTCGGTATCCAGACCCAGCGGATCAAAGGCCGCGCTATGGTTCTTATCCACCAGCTGCTCAATTTCCCGCAGACCGATGCCGCCCACGCGGGACGGCGTATTGCCAAAATAGGTTGCCATGACATCTTTGTCGATGCCGATGGCCTCAAAAATACGGGCGGACTGATAGGACTGGATGGTGGAGATGCCCATCTTAGAAGCGATTTTCACAATGCCGTGCAGCACCGCCGCGCAGTAGTCGTCCACCGCCGCGTGGAAGTCCTTATTGAGTCCCCCCTCCGCGATCTGATGGGCGATGGTCTCCTCCACGAGATACGGGTTAATCGCACGCGCGCCGAAGCCGAGGAGGGTTGCAAAGTGGTGGACATCACGCGGCTCCGCCGATTCCAGAATAACGGAGACGGCGGTGCGTTTTTTCGTCTCGACCAGATGCTGCTCCACTGCGGAAACCGCCAGCAGGGACGGAATCGCCACATGGTTTTCATCCACGCCCCGGTCGGAGAGGATAACAATATTCGCCCCATTCCGGTACGCGCGGTCGACCGAAAGGAAGAGCTGATCTAGCGCGCGTTGCAGCGGGGTATTTTTGTAGTACAGAATGGATACCGTCTCCACCTGAAAGCCGGGGCGCTTCATCTGGCGTACTTTCATCAGGTCAACGGAGGTCATAATGGGGTTGTGTACCTGCAACACCTGACAGTTTTCCGCCCGCTCCATCAGAAGGTTCCCGTCATCGGCGAGGTAGATGGTGGTATCGGTTACGATTTCCTCACGTATAGCGTCAATGGGCGGATTTGTCACCTGCGCGAACAGCTGCTTAAAATAGTTGAAAAGCGGTTGGTCATTCTGTGACAGCACCGCGAGTGGGATGTCTATCCCCATCGCCGCAGTCGGCTCGCTGCCGGTCAGGGCCATGGGGATGATGGTGGTACATACATCCTCATAGGTGTAGCCAAACGCCTTTTGCAGGCGCAGCAGGGATTCCAGGCTCCTGCGTTCCACCCGCTGATTGGGGATGGGGAGATCCTTCAGCCGGACGAGATAGCGGTCAAGCCACTCGCCATATGGGTGGCGGGCCGCATAGCCCTCCTTGAGCGCGTCGTCCCCGATGATGCGCTGCTGCACAAGGTCAACGAGCAGCATCCGCCCCGGCTCCAGACGGGATTTGAGGGCAATCTCTTCCGGCGGAATGTCCAACACGCCGACCTCCGAGGAGAGGATGAGGCGGTCGTCCTTCGTGACGTAATAGCGGGAGGGGCGCAGGCCATTGCGGTCGAGCACCGCGCCCACGCAGTCACCATCTGTGAATAGAATCGCGGCGGGGCCGTCCCACGGCTCCATCATAATTGCATAATATTGGTACAAATCCCGCTTCGCGCGGCCAATCGACCTGTCGTTCATCCACGGCTCGGGGATGGTCATCATTACCGCCTGCGGCAGCTCCATCCCGCTCATCACCAAAAATTCGAGCGTATTATCCAGCATGGCGGAGTCGGAGCCCGCCATATTCACCACGGGAAGCACCTTGTCCATAAATGGCTCCATCACGGGGGACTGCATGGTCTCCTCGCGGGCGAACATGCGCGCGGCATTGCCGCGTGTGTTGATTTCACCGTTGTGCAGGATGAAGCGGTTCGGGTGCGCCCGCTCCCACGATGGGTTCGTGTTCGTGGAAAATCTGGAGTGCACCAGCGCAATGGCGGACCGGTACGCCTCATTTTGCAGATCGGCGTAAAAGCCCCGCAGCTGTCCGACCAGAAACATACCCTTATATACAATCGTGCGGCTGGACATGGAGACAACGTAGGTATTGTCGTTCGACTGCTCAAACACCCGGCGGGCGATATAGAGACGGCGGTCAAAATCCAGCCCGCGCGCCGCGTCCGACGGGCGGCGGACAAAGCCCTGCATAATGTTAGGCATTTTATCGAGCGCCTTCTGCCCCAAAATTTCGGGGCAGACCGGCACCTGCCGCCAGCCGAGAAACTCCATGCCCTCCTTCTCCACAACCAGCTCGAACATTTTCTTAGCCTGATTGCACTGGAGGGTATTTTGCGGGAAAAAGAACATGCCGATCCCGTAGTCCCGCTCCTCCCCGATGGAAAAGCCGCATTCGTCCGCTGCACACCGAAAAAAGTTATGGGAAATTTGCAGCATGATCCCGACGCCGTCGCCGGTCTTCCCCTCGGCATCCTTGCCCGCGCGGTGCTCCAGCTTCTCCACAATTGTCAGCGCATCGTCAACCGTCTGATAGCTCTTGCGCCCCTTGATGTCCACTACCGCGCCAATGCCGCATGCATCATGCTCGTAGGCCGGATCATAGAGCCCGGCTCTCTTCTCTCCATTTGTCATATGTTAACCTCTTTTCGGCAGAATTGCAGAATTATAGTACGGCCTTGACCCGCTCAACCGCTTCCGCTGTGTCGTCGGCACCGCCAAAGGCTGTAAAGCGGATATATCCCTCCCCGCTGGGGCCAAAGCCCGCGCCGGGAGTCGTCACCACATTTGCTTTTTGCAGCAGGTGGTCGAAAAAGCCCCACGAGTCCATCCCGTCCGGGGTGTGCGCCCAGACATAGGGGGAATCCGTACCGCCGGATACGATGAGTCCAGCGGACTGCAGGCCGTCACGAATCACCTTGGCATTGTTAAGATAAAATGCGATCGTCTCGCGCACCTGCGCGCGCCCCTCCGGCGAATAGACCGCCTCCGCGCCGCGCTGGACGACATAGGGCACGCCGTTAAACTTGGTGCACTGGCGGCGGTTCCAGAGGCTGTTCAGACTCGCACCGCCCCGCTCCAAATCCTTCGGCACCACGGTATAGGCGCAGCGCGTACCGGTAAAGCCCGCCGTCTTGGAGAAGGAGCGGAATTCAATGGCGCAGGTGCGGGCACCTGCGATCTCAAAAATAGAGTGCGGAACGTCCGGATTTGTAATAAACGCCTCGTAGGCAGAATCATAGAGGATGACCGCGCCGACGCGGTTGGCGTAATCCACCCACGCCTTGAGCTGATCCCGCGTCGCCACGGAGCCGGTGGGATTGTTGGGAAAGCACAGGTAAATGAGATCCACCTTGCCGCGCGGAATTTCCGGCGCAAAGCCGTTTCCCGCCACGCAGGGCATATAGACCAGATTGCTCCATTTCCCGCTCTGCGCGTCGTAGTCCCCCGCGCGCCCCGCCATGGCGTTTGTGTCCACATAGACCGGATACACCGGATCGCACACCGCGACTACATTATCCTGCGCAAAAATATCGCCGATATTGCCGCAGTCGCTTTTTGCCCCGTCGGAGACGAAAATCTCGTCCGCGCGAATATCCATGCCGCGCGCCCTGTAATCGTGCGCTTCAATGGCGCTGCGCAGAAAATCATAGCCCTGTTCCGGCCCGTAGCCGTGAAACCCTTTTGCGCTCGCCATCTCATCAACAGCCGCGTGCATCGCGGCGGTCACCGCCGCAGGCAGGGGCTGCGTGACGTCTCCGATGCCGAGGCGGATGAGTTTCTTGTCCGGATGCTGCGCGGAATAGTCCGCCACGCGCCGTGCAATTTCAGTAAACAAGTAGCTGCCGGGTAGTTTTAAATAGTTCGTGTTAATATTGGCCATCTTCCCATTCTCCTTTGTATACCGTTACGGCAGGACCTGTCATATAGATTCTGTCCGTCTGTGTGTTCCATTCTATCGCTAAATCGCCGCCCGCAAGGCGGACCACCGCTCGGCGGTCCGTATATCCAGCGGAAACCGCCGCCGCGAGGGCGGCGCAGGCACCTGTGCCGCACGCCATCGTTTCTCCGCTCCCCCGCTCCCACACTCTCATTTCTAAGAGCGTCCTGTCACGCACCACGACGAATTCAGTGTTGATGCGGTTGGGGAAAATACTATGGTGCTCAAAAAGCGGGCCCAAATCAGCGAGCGGTAGCCGGGCAATTTCAGGTAAAAAAACCACCGCATGCGGATTGCCCATGGAGACAGGCGTCACGGTGTACGTCTCCCCGGCAATGTCCAGCGTAAGCGGCGGCGAAAGCAGGGGACGTCCCATATCAACCGTCACCTGCTCCACGTTTCCCCCACGCCGTTGCAGGGTCAGGTATTTCACGCCCGCGCGTGTCTCAATGGCAAAGGAATTCTCTTTCACATAGCCCTGATCAGATAGGAGCTTCCCCACGCAGCGAATGCCGTTGCCGCACATCTCCCCCTCCGAACCGTCCGCGTTAAAAATGCGCATCTGCGCCGCCGCGCAGGTAGAGGGCAAAATGCAGATGATCCCGTCCGCGCCAATGCCAAAGTGCCTGTGGGAAAGCTTTTGCGAAAGCTCCGGCAAATGATCGGGCATGGAACCTGCCATGCAGTCTAAATAGATGTAATCATTCCCTAAACCATGCATTTTTGTAAAATACATATAACCACCTCCGAATATATCCAAACTATATTCAGAAGGCTGCATCATTAGTTATGCATCGTTCAAAATCATCTGTGCCGTCTGCACCATTCTGACCCCGCGGTCCATACTCTGCTTTTGCAGGTGATAGTGCGCGTCCTCCTCCGTCATGCCGTGGCGACACATCAGAAGCTCCTTCGCCTGCCGGATCAGGTGCTCCTCCTCCTCTTTCCGCTGGGGGTGGATATACTGCTCCATCCGGTGTTCCATCTGCAGCAACATGTGCACCGAGGCGATGAGCATCCCCTTGGATACCGGCGCGGGAAGCGGAAAGATGTCCCGATTGCCGCACAGATCCAGCATCGCCTGCGTGGCAATCAGGAGCATCGGGCAGGTGTCGGGCAGATCGCCAAACAACTCCTCCGCCGAGGCATCGGGCAGCTTATAGCCGCAGACCACAGCGTAAATGCGCTGCTTATTGACCACACGGCGCACCTGATCGGCCGTCCTGCACATGATGCAGGAGACCGTGCCCATACTTTCCAAAATCTCCTTAATGCGCCACGCGCTCTTTTCTCCTTCGAATGCGACAATCACTTTATCCTTTTGCGCCATATTATCTCCCCCAAGGAGAATATATTAATAATTGATCATGTACTTTTCCCGTTCCCAAGAGCTGACGCGGGTACGGTATTCTTCCCATTCGCACTCCTTGCCCGCGATATAATTCTCCGCTACGTGTTCGCCCAGTGTGTCCATGATGAGCTGATCGGCTTTCAGTTCCTTGAGCGCCTCCTCCAGCGAACCGGGCAGGCTCTCAATGCCGTGGGCGGCGCGCATGGCGGCATCCATATCAAAAATGTTCTCGGTTACTTCGGCGGGCGGCGTCATGTTCTTTTCGATTCCATCCAGACCGGCCGCCAAGCAGACCGCCAGCGCCAGATAGGGGTTGCAGGAGGGATCGGGGCTGCGCAGCTCCACGCGGGTCGACTGGCCGCGTGCGGCGGGGATGCGGATGAGCGCCGAGCGGTTCGACGCCGACCACGCCAGATAGCAGGGTGCCTCATACCCGGGCAACAGACGCTTGTATGAGTTCACGAGCGGGTTTGTGATGGCGGTAAAACCCTTCACATGCGCCAGAATACCGGCAATGAAGCTGTAGGCATCCTTGGAAAGGCCCCGCTCGCCTTTTTCGTCGTAAAACGCGTTCTTCCCGTCTTTCATCAGGGACATGTTAATATGCATACCCGAACCGTTGATGCCGAAAATGGGTTTAGGCATAAACGTCGCGTGCAGGCCATTGCGCTGTGCCAGCGTCTTTACCGTGAGCTTAAAGGTCATGATATTATCGGCGGTGTGCAGCGCGTCCTCATACTTAAAATCAATCTCATGCTGACCCGAGGCAACCTCGTGGTGGCTCGCCTCAATCTCGTACCCCATCTGCTCCAAAGCCAGGCAAACCTCTCGGCGGGTACTCTCACCATGGTCAAGGGGACCGAGGTCAAAATAGCCCGCCTCATCGCTGGTCTTGGTTGTCGGCTTTCCCTCATCGTCGGTTTCAAAGAGGAAGAACTCCGCTTCCGGGCCGACATTGAAGGCTTCATAGCCCATTTTCTTCGCCTTCTCCTGTACCCGCCGGAGGACATTGCGCGGGTCGCCGATAAAGCCGCTTCCGTCCGGGTTATGGATATCGCAAATCAGCCGCGCAACCTTCCCCTGCTGGGGCCGCCACGGGAATATCACAAAGGAATTGCGATCCGGGTACAGGCACTGGTCGGACTCGTCAATGCGTACGAAGCCCTCAATGGAAGAGCCGTCAAACATCATTTTGTTGTCCAACGCCTTGTCAATCTGGGATGCGGTGATGGCGACATTCTTGAGCTGGCCGAAAATATCGGTAAACTGGAGACGAATGAATTCAATCTCCTCCTCCCGAACCATGCGTTTGATTTCTTCTTTGGAGTAAACCATGTCCATGCTGCAGTTCCCCTTTCAAAAATAAAAATAGACGTTCCACCCCCTTGGATTATGGATGGGAACGTCTTTGTCCTCAAAAGTATTCATTTATATACTTATGAGTATACGGACTTTAGCGTATCGTGTCAAGCAAATTTTGCGCCTCCGAGGCACATTTGTTGCAAAAATCAACAAATGTGCCCGGTTTTGTCCCCTGTTTATGCAATTTACAAGCTGTCCGGTTTCATATTTTCATGTTCAATAGACCGTAATGGGGTATTTGCCGGTAAAGCAGCCCTCGCAGAATCCGCACTGTGCGTCCGGGACAATCTCCCGCAGGGACTCTGTGGCGAGAAATGTCAGGCTATCGGCACCGATGATCTGCCGAATTTCGTCCACGGTATACTTACAGGCAATGAGATCTTTCTTGTCCGGAATATCCGTGCCAAAATAGCAGGGCGATATAAAGGGCGGCGAGGATATGCAGATATGCACCTCAGCCGCGCCCGCCTCACGCAGCAGGGCTACGATCTGCTTCGACGTCGTGCCCCGCACGATGGAGTCGTCCACCATCACCACACGCTTGCCCTTCACCTGACTGCGCAGCGCGCCGAGCTTGATGCGCACCGCGTTTTCACGGCTTTTCTGGTCGGGTGTAATAAACGTGCGCCCGATGTAGCGGTTTTTGACAAACCCCTCCCCGTAGGGAATCCCGGACTGCGCCGCATATCCCAGCGCGGCGTCGAGTCCCGAATCGGGTACGCCGATCACAATATCCGCCTCAACCGGATACTGCCGCGCCAAAATCTGCCCCGCGTGGTACCGCGCAAAGTGCACCGACTGCCCGCTGATGGTGGAATCAGGCCGCGCAAAATAGATATATTCAAAGATACACAT
Source organism: Oscillospiraceae bacterium (assembly GCA_021201735.1). GTDB lineage: Bacteria > Bacillota > Clostridia > Oscillospirales > Oscillospiraceae > JAJQEJ01. The sequence goes on from JAJQEJ010000055.1 coordinate 12,183, forward strand.
GTGGGAGGATGCGCCGGTGCAGTTTCCCCGCAGAGAGCGCACCATATCGCCCTCCACCACGACGATTTCACCCGGCTCCAGTTCCCGCTCATAGGTTGCCTCCACCGCGTCGAGCGCGCAGGACTCCGAGGCGAATACCACCGCATCCCCACGTCTGCCCATACAGAGCGGACGAAAGCCCCACGGGTCACGCGCGGCAATGAGCTTGCGCGGCGACATGACAATGATGGAGTAGGCACCCTGCAACTGCTTCATCGCCCGGCTGACCGCCTCCTCCGCCGTAGGACAGTGCAGGCGCTCCTGCGCAATGATGTAGGAGATAATCTCCGAATCAGTATCGGTCTGGAAAATGGCACCCTTGTATTCAAACTCCGTGCGCAGTGCTTCCGTGTTGACCAGATTCCCGTTGTGCGCCACCGCGAGGGTGCCCTTGACGTATTTCAGCGTCAGCGGCTGGGCGTTTTCCCGCCTGCCCGCGCCGGTTGTCGCGTAGCGGACATGCCCCACCGCCATGGTGCCGTCCAGCCGGTCGAGCACATCTTCTGTAAACACATCGCCCACAAGCCCCAGGTCCTTGTGATAGGAAAGCTCACGCTGATTCACCGCCGCGATCCCACACGCCTCCTGCCCCCTGTGTTGCAGCGCGTAAAGCCCGTAATACGTCGTGCGGGCACAGCCGCCCGCGGGGTTATAAATGCCGAATACACCGCATTCTTCACCAATTGGCATGTATCATACCCCCTTTCAATTCAATCGTCAGTACTCTTTATGTTAGCATAGACACCGTTTTTTTTCAATCGGAAAATTCGTATATGCTGTTAAATCCTCATGAACCGGTTTGATCTGCACTACATAGAATACGATAACTCCTGTAAGAGACAACAATACTTTGACAATGGAGTAATCGTATGTATATTCTTAATCAACTTGCGCTTCCAGATAACTGTGCCGAACGGAACGTCACCCGACGGATTCTGCCAAGAAGCATTCCAGGCGGATATCTGGTCTATGCGACCCCTGATTTGTCCACTGTTTTGTATGCAGAGGACACGCTTTCGGCGGCGTTTACCGACATCAACAATGACACCAGCGGTATCACCGCGTTTACCGTGGTGGCGACCGGTGATGATGCTGATGTCGGCGAGACTGCGAACCTGACCACGAACAAGACCGTCACCCTTACATCGCCCGCCGGGGCAAATTCCATTTTGCGCAAGGGCGCGAACGACAGACATATCCTCTTAACCGCAGGGGAGCTTGTGCTCACCAACATCACACTCGACGGCAATGGGTTTAGCGGCGGCTTATCCATTACTGGCGCTTCCCTCATCATAGAGGACGGCGCGGTGATTCGCAACAATGTCAGCACCGGCACCGGCGTCGGTATCCTGGTTTCTCACGGCACCTTCCTGATGCGTGGCGGAGAAATTTACAACAATATCAACACCTCCGATTTTGGCGCAAGCGGCGGCGGGGTATATCTTGGCACTACGCTCACGGCGGGTGAATATTCCGGAAGCTACGGCTTTATGGAAGGCGGAAAAATCTATGGGAATCAAAACTACTGGGGCGGCGGCGTAGCCGTTGGGATTTTCAGCCACTTCACGATGTCCGGCGGCGAGATTTTTAACAACCTTGCGACCAATGCCGGCGGCGTAGATGTATATGTCAGAGCGATCTTCACCATGAATGGCGGAAGTATTTACAACAATACCGCTGCCTCCAGTAGCGGCACAACCGGATCCGGCGGCGGCGTATTTGTGGGGCAAGGAACCCATGTGGCCGGTGAACCGACGGACTGGTGCAGATTCATCATGAACAGCGGCAGCGTGGAGGGCAACAGCTGCATTACCGGTGGCGGCGGCGTTGCGCTGATCTATAACGGGCAGATGGAGATGAACGGCGGAAGCATCTCCAATAACCGCACCAGCAGTGCCGGTGGCGGTGTGCTTCTTCGTATCGTAGATCGGACGGACTTAACCACGCCGATGTACTTCAAAATGTCAGGTGGCACAGTGTCGGGCAATGAGGCCAGATTCGGCGGCGGCATCTGCCTGTATGATTATGACGTGATATCCTTTGCCAAAGAAGTTATGCTTACGATAACCGGCGGGGTGATTACAGGGAACACGGCCACACCCCAATATGGCGGCGGGATTGTTGTGGTAAGGTATCCCACAAACCCTGACACGGTCACCTTTGAGATCGGCAGCCCAACAGAAAGCGAAACCGCCGCGCCGGTAATCAGTGGCAATCAAGCTGCCACTACCGGCGGCGGTATCCAAATTTTAAATGTCACGCTTACCATGTATGCCGGTATGGTCAGTGGAAATGCAGCGGTAGACAACGGTGGCGGCATTGTTGTCTCCACAGGGAGTACACTCATCATGCCTGGAGGCTCCATTGAGGGAAATACTTCGGGTAGCAATGGCGGCGGCATATGGGTCTCCGCCAGCGGGACAGCGAACCTCAGCGGTGCAACCACGATCATCAATAACACCGCCACAAACGAGGGCGGCGGAATCTATACGGCGGATTTTACAGACTATGCAAACCTGACCGCGAGCGACTATCAAAATATCACGACGGCAAACACGGTTGTGTTCGGCGGAAATTCCGCTTCGGCGGCTTATGAGCCGCCCGCCATCGCGTCCAGCTATACCAATATCGGCTATGCATCCACCAGCATTGTGGGCAGCGGTGGCTTTCTGAACCCGATTAACAACTACGATATCAACTATGTCTTCCCGCCCAGTCTTCTTGTTTACGCGGTATCTTACAATGCAAACGGCGGTGTCGGCAGCTATCCGACGGAATATTTTGTGGAGGGCACCGAATATACAGTGCTCTCGCCGGAGGAGACGGGCATCAGCCGCCCGGGTTACACCTTCACCGGCTGGAATACCCAGCCCAACGGCACCGGAACCGCGTACCAGCCGGGGGATACCTTTGTGATTACTGAAGATGTCAACCTCTACGCCCAGTGGGAGGCGGTCGCAGGCACGGTCTCCGTGCTCTATGATTCCAACGGCGGTACCGGCAGCCATGCGGATGTAGGCCTTCCCATCGGGACAGAATACACCATTCTCACACCGGAGGAGATAGGAATCAGCCGCCCGGGCTATACCTTCGTCGGCTGGAATACCCAGCCCAACGGAACCGGCACCGCGTACCAGCCGGGGGATACCGTTGTCTTGACCGAGAATCTGATCCTATACGCCCAGTGGGTCACCGTCCTGGGGCCCTACGATGTGCTCTACGAAGCCAACGGCGGCACCGGCATCTTTGTGGATACCGGCATTCCCGGCGGCACGATATACACCATTCTCACACCGGAAGCGACAGTGATCAGCCGCCCCGGCTACGTCTTCACCGGCTGGAATACCCAACCCGACGGAAGCGGCATCACGTACCAGCCGGGGAATACGGTGACGATCAACGAGAATCTGACGCTCTACGCCCAGTGGACTCCGATGATGGTAGCGTTCCATGTAATCTATAACGCCAACGGCGGCACCGGCGGATTTACGGATACCGTGCTCTACGGTACCCTATACGACGTCCTCTCCTCCTCGGAGGTGGGGATCACCCGCCCGGGCTACACCTTTACCGGCTGGAACACGCAGCCCGACGGCAGCGGCACCGCGTACCAGGTCGGCGATACGATCCTCATCACCGGCGACGTGACACTCTATGCCCAGTGGGTGGCAAACGAAGCGCCGGTCCCTCCGGTATGCTGCATCCCGTGCTGCAACATCTGTTGTCCTCCATGCTGTATACCTTGTACCAACAAAAAGACAAACTGCCATACAAGAGTATGGTAATCTGACCGCAAGAGGGGCATGGTGTACAATCGCCGTGCCCCTCTTGCACTCACTTTCTAACCGGCTCATCGTCTGAACCGGTTAGATCTTTGCCGCATAGAATACAATAACTCCTGTAACGAACAAAAACACTTTATAATGGAGTAATCGTAATGTATATCAATCATCTTGCACTTCCAGAAAATTGTACCGTGAGAAACGTGTCCCGGCGTATTCTGCCAGCGAGTCTGCCGGGCGGCGGATATCAGGTCTATGCCACCGCTGATTTGACCACGGTTCTATATGCAGAGGACACGCTTTCGGCGGCATTTACCGATATCAACAATGATACCAGCGGTATTACCGCGTTTACCGTGGTAGCAACCGGCGATGATACAGATGTCGGCGCGACTGCGAACCTGACCACAGACAAGACTGTCACACTTACATCGCCCGCCGGGGCAAATTCCGTTTTGTACAGAGGCGCAAACGGCAGACATATCCTCTTAACCGCAGGGGAGCTTGTGCTCACCAACATCACACTCGACGGCAATGGGTTTAGCGGCGGTGTAACGGTCACCGGCGCTTCCATCATCATTGAGGACGGCACGGTCATTCGAAACAATGTCAGCACCGGCTCCGGCGTCGGTGTCAGTGTCTCTCATGGCACCTTCCTGATGCGCGGCGGGGAGATATATAACAACATCAACAGCTCCGATTTCGGCACAAGCGGCGGCGGCGTCTCACTGAGCACGACGATATCACTGGGGGAATACTCCGGCAGCTACGGCTTTATGGAAGGCGGAAGAATCTATGGAAATCAAAACTACTGGGCAGGCGGCGTAGAGGTTGGCCTCTTCAGCCACTTCACGATGACCGGGGGGGAAATCTTCAGCAACCGCGCCACCAACGGCGGCGGCGTCCACGTATACGTCAGAGCGGTCTTCACCATGAATGGCGGCAGCATTTACAATAATACCGCCGCCTCCACGAATGGCTCATATGGCGCAGGCGGCGGCGTATTTGTGGGGCAAGGCACCCATGAGGCCAGTGAACCGGCGGACTGGTGCCGCTTCATCATGAACGGCGGTACCATGGACGGCAACAGCGCCATTGTCAATGGCGGCGGCGTTGCGCTGATCTATAATGGACAGATGGAGATGAACGGCGGAATCCTCCTCAATAACCGTACCAACGGTCTCGGCGGCGGTGTTGCCCTTCGTTTGGTGAGTCAAACGGATTTGACGACTCCCATGTATTTCATTATGACAGGCGGGACACTGGAGGGAAATGAGGCCAGCGTTGGCGGCGGCATCTGCCTGTATGACTATGACGTAATTTCCTTTTCCAAAAAAATCATCCTTACGATCACCGGCGGGGTGATTACAGGGAACAGGACTACAGCCCAATATGGCGGCGGTATTCTTGTGATACGGTATCCCACAAACCCTGACACGATCACCTTTGTAATCGGCAGCCCAGCCGGAAGTGAAACCGCCGCGCCGGTGATCAGTAACAATCAATCTGTCAATACCGCAGGCGGTATCCAGCTTTATTATGCCAAGCTTACCATGTATGACGGCACAGTCAGCGGAAATGTTGCGACGGACAGCGGTGGCGGCATTGTTGTCTCCGCAGCAAGTACGCTCATCATGCATGGCGGCTCCATTGATGGTAATACCTCAGGAAACAATGGCGGCGGCATATGGGTCACCACCAGCGGGACGATAAGCCTCAGCGGCACGACAACCATCATCAATAATGTAGCTACGAACGAGGGCGGCGGGATTTATACAGCAAATTATACAGATTATGCGAACCTGACCGCGAGCGACTATCAAAACATCACGACGGCAAGTACGGTCGTGTTCGGCGGAAACTCCGCTTCGGCGGCTTATCAGCCGCCCGCCATTGCGGCAAGCTACACAAACATCGGCTATGCCTCCACCAGCATTATAGGCAGCGGCGGGTTTCTAAACCCGATTAACAACTACGATATCAACTTTGTCTTCCCGCCCAGCATTCTCTTATACGCGGTTTCTTACAACGCAAACGGCGGTGTCGGCAGCTATCCGACGGAGTATCTGGTGGCGGGCACCGAATACACGGTGCTCTCGCCGGAGGAGACGGGCATCAGCCGCCCGGGCTACACCTTCACCGGCTGGAATACCCAGCCAAACGGCAGCGGCACCGCATACCAGCCGGGAGATACCTTTGTGGTCACAGAAGACGTCAGCCTCTACGCCCAGTGGGAGGCGGTACCCGGCACGGTCTCCGTGCTTTATGAGTCCAACGGCGGTACCGGCAGCCATGCGGATGTCGGGATTCCCATCGGGACAGAATATACCATTCTCTCTCCGGAGGAGATCGGTATCAGCCGCCCCGGCTATACCTTTGTCGGCTGGAACACCCAGCCCAACGGAACCGGCACCGCGTACCAGCCGGGGGATACCGTTGTCGTGACCGAGGATCTGATCCTGTACGCCCAGTGGGTCACCGTCCAGGGCCCCTACGATGTGCTCTACGACGCCAACGGCGGCACCGGCGTCTTTGTGGATACCGGTATTCCCGGCGGAACGGCGTATACCATTCTCTCACCGGAGGCGACGGTGATCAGCCGCCCCGGATACGTCTTCACCGGCTGGAATACCCAGCCCGACGGCAGCGGAACCATGTACCAGCCAGGGGATACGGTGACGATCACCGGAAATTTGACACTCTATGCCCAGTGGACTCCGATGATGGTAGCGTTCCATGTAATCTATCATGCCAACGGCGGCACCGGCGGATTTACGGATACCGTACTCTATGGCACCCTATATGACGTTCTCTCCCCCTCTGAGTTGGGGATCACCCGTCCGGGCTACACCTTTACCGGCTGGAACACCCAGCCCGACGGCAGCGGAACAGCGTATCAGGTCGGCGATACGATCCTCATCACCGGTGACGTTACGCTCTATGCCCAGTGGGTGGCGAATGAAGAACCAGTCCCACCTCCAGTATGCTGCATACCTTGCTGCAACATCTGTTGTCCTGCATGTTGCGTGCCTTGTACCAACAAAACGACAAACTGCCACACACGAGTATGGTAGTCTGACTGCAATAGTGGCACGGCGGTTTTTCGCCGTGCCACTATTGCAGAATCAAATCGCAGACGTTGATGTGGCGCTACTGCCAGCGCAGCCTCTATACCATTCACAGATATTTTGCGCCCACTAGAATGCCAATGAGTTATACAAATAATCCCAATCAATCCGGTGAGAACCTGTAAGGTCATCGCGACATATGATAGGATATCAATAATACATACATACTAGGGGTGAATCATCATATGTCGCAATGTAATCGTTTCCCATATAAGGGAACCAACCCCCCGTTTCCCCGCTACAACAACTGCTGGTGCGTACCTATCTCCTGCTGCAACAGCACTGGACAGACAGGAGTTACAGGCCCAACAGGGCCAACCGGCGCGACAGGCCCAACAGGCGCGACAGGCGCGGCGGGCGTAAGCAATATTACCGGCCCCACAGGGCCAACCGGTACGCAAGGCCCGACCGGCCCGCAGGGTCCGCAAGGAATTCAGGGTATCGCAGGCGCACAGGGACCGACCGGCCCACAGGGTCTGCAAGGGATTCAGGGTGTGGAAGGACCAGAGGGCCCGACCGGCCCACAGGGCCTGCAAGGGGCTCAGGGTGGCGAAGGACCAGAGGGTCCGACCGGCCCACAGGGCCTGCAGGGAGTGCAGGGCGTCGAAGGACCAGAGGGTCCGACCGGTCCAGAGGGACTGCAAGGCATTCAGGGTATCGAAGGACCTGCAGGTCCGACCGGCCCGCAGGGAGTGCAAGGCATTCAGGGTATCGAAGGTGTAGCGGGTCCGACCGGCCCACAGGGCCTGCAAGGCGTGCAGGGTGTGGAAGGTCCAGAAGGCCCGACCGGCCCGCAGGGCCTGCAAGGTGTGCAGGGCCTGCAAGGTGTGCAGGGTGTGGAAGGTCCGGAGGGTCCGACCGGTCCAGAGGGCCTGCAAGGCATTCAGGGTAGCGAAGGACCAGAGGGCCCGACCGGCCCACAGGGCCTGCAAGGAATTCAAGGTATTGAAGGCGTAGCGGGCCCAACTGGCCCACAGGGCCTACAAGGCATTCAGGGTGGCGAAGGACCAGAGGGTCCGACCGGCCCACAGGGCATACAAGGTATTCAGGGCGTCGAAGGACCAGAAGGCCCGGCTGGTCCGCAAGGACTGCAAGGGATACAAGGCGAAGAGGGACCAGAAGGTCCGCAAGGTGTTCAAGGGATACAGGGTCCCGCAGGACCGCAGGGCATTCAAGGCGTCGAAGGCCCACAGGGCCCGTCAGGCGCTGAGGGTGCCACAGGAGATACCGGTCCCACCGGGGCAAACGGCGCGATTCCCAGCGCGGTTTTTCAAGCCGATCTCTCCGCCTCCGGCAGTACTTTTGAGGTGACGGTGGGGGACGTCATTTACCGTTTAGAAGTTGTCAACACCGCGGAGCTGAGGTTATTGATCCTGCCCGCCACCGCACCGGTCCTGATCGATTTGAAGCGTTTTGGTCAATTTGACTCTGGTGGTCTTGATGCGACTACCTTGGATAACTTTACGCTCTCCACCAGCGTAAATATTGATACCGTCATATTCAATTCGTCCAGAGAAATGCACAGGACCTGGCTGCGGCAGCAGAGTCCTGAAACCGGCTTGTGGTCCTTGGACGAAATAGACCTTTTTGTTTCCAATGGCAGTGCCAGAATCACCATCTGGGTATACCAAATCTTCACGAATGTAAGCCTTTGAATGTAGAAATACAAAGTGGCTGCCGCAAGACAGCCAAGGAAAAAGCAGGGGCTACCACCTCGGTATTCCGAGGTGGTAGCCCCACAGACTGTAGACAAAGGGATCCGACTTGCAAGACGGAAAGGAAGAGCGTGTGAAAGACTAGCCCGCAGGCGGCATTTTTGCAATCATATCACGGTTTCATTGCAAAAATGCTGAGGTTTGAGACTTTGTCTACAGCCTCAATTCTTACGAGAGATACTGCACCCCTGTCATTGGGCCTCTAAGTGGCTGTTTGCCACAGACCATGACTGCTCAAGCGCAGACCAGTTTGGAACGTCGGTGACGGCCGTCCACGTCTCTTTTCCGTTTTCCAATCTGGCATGTATATGGGAATTGGTTGCCTCCTGTACTGCGTGATAGTGCCACGCGCTCACATTGTTGTCCGGCCACACAATCATATCCTCATGCATGTCCTCAATCTCGTACCGTTCCAGCACACGATTGATCAGTGTCATAGCCTCCGCCCGCGTGATATGCTGATCCGGTCTGAAGGTTCCGTCTGTGTAGCCGGTGATCCAGCCCTCTTCCGCCGCCCGATTCATATGCTCCGCCGCCCAGTGACCGGAAATATCGGAAAACTTGTCCGCGCCTGTATAGGTGCTTTCTGAAAAACGCGCTGCAATCGTCGCAAACTCTGCCCTGGTGATGGGACGGCTTCCGCCAAAGATGCCGTCTGGGTAACCCGTCAGAATACCCGCATTCGTCATGGTGGAAACAGCGTTATGATACCAGTCATCGCCGGATAGGTCGGAATAACGGTTGGACGTCGCCCAGTAGACGCTGCGGGAATCATCTGTCAGCAGACGGAAAAAGATCGTAGCAACCTCCGCGCGCTGGATATCGGCCTCTGGCCGGACAGTGCCGTCTGGATAACCGATAATGTAAGCCATATGGTCATCCAAGTTCAACTCCGGCCCCGATGTGCCGCCGTCCTCCGCCCACTGCGCATACAGCGTTACATTTGCGGTGATTCGAATGATATCCGCCGGGGCGTAGGGTATACCGGCAGTGTCTGCCTCGGTATTCCAGCCAGTGAATGCATACCCTTCCCGGGAAATTCCCGCCGTGGCGCTGGATTTAATGGTATAGGCCGTCCCGGAGGATAAGCCGGAATCCCTGTCGCTGCCTGTACCGCCATTGGCATTGTACGTCACGGTGTATGTTGTGCTCCCGCCCCCACTGCTACCGTTGGATTGCCAAACGGCATACAGGTCAGCATCACCGCTGATTGTGAGGAGAGCCGTCCCTGCCGCGCAGTCGGCGGCTGTGTAGGTAACGGAGCCGGAAGCGCTGTCTGACCAGCCTCGGAAGGTATACCCCACGCGTGTGGAAAGGGTGGTACCGGCATAGTCCTTCACCGTGTATACTGTATTCTCGGCCAGATTCGCGTCGTCCGAGCCGGAATAGGTCGCGTCCGCGCCATAGTTGCTATGATAGGTTATGCTGTAAACCGATTCAGCGTTTTCTTCCCAGATTGCAAAAATATCAATGTTTCCGTTTGCAGGAATCTCGCCGCCGACCATGTCACCCACCGCGTAGGAGGCATTTGGTGCGGTATCGCCTTCCATGTCGCTCCAGCCGAGGAAGCTGTGATCCGCATAGGAAAAGCCGGGGCCAGCCGCGTTATCCAAAATCATATGCGCTGCTCCTACGGATGTATATGAAATATACGTGTTGCCTGTACCGTTGTTTGCATGGTAGGTCACGGTATAATACTCGGCCGCCGGCGCTTTGACATAGTTGATATCAAAATTGTTAATTGGGTGCTTGTTTGTCAGCGCATCCGATGCGCTGATGCTTGCAAATTGGAGGTCTGAATACCAAGCAGACACGTCTTCCGGTGCATTATACAGACCATCCGCGCTGTTGCCGCTGAATATCGTATCCCCAGCTGTTTTGATATTGGCGTAATCTGAGGCCGTAATCGCATAATCACCCATACCGGAGGGATCGGGCGTAAAGTCCTCGGTATAAATGCCGCCACCTTCCTTTGCCGCCGTATTGCCGGTCAGTTCCGACCCGCCGGTTACGTTGAGGTCCGCCGTCTGCGCCACGTAAATCCCGCCGCCGTGATTTACGGAGGCTACGTTCTCACGAATGCTTGTCCCCAGAAGGTTAGCCGTGTCCCCCGCGCCGAGATAGATCCCGCCGCCGCCACTGCCCGCAGATTCCGCCCTGTTTCCCATTATGACGCTGTCCTCAATCCAAATGCTGTTCCCGCCGCCATAGGTTGCGATGCCGCCGCCGGAGGTGCTTGAGCGGTTGTCCTCTATTGTACCGCCCAGCACGGTAAGCATGCTGTTGGCCCAGACATAAACCCCGCCGCCCAGACCTCCATTGGCTTGGTTTCCGCTGATCTCACCCGCGTACATGGTCGCTTTCGTCTGGTACAGCGCGATGCCGCCGCCAGTGGTTGTCCCTTGGTTCCCTCGGATAACCGGGAAGATATTGGAGGTGGGGGAGCCAATCTCAATTTCCTTGATACGCCCATTGGGCCCCAAACTGCTGATGGCACAAATTGCGCCGCCATAATAAGTATGTGCTATGTTGCCGGATATCTCCCCACCGTACAATTGAAGGGATACGCTGTCATCCGTATTTGCGTCGGCAAGGTATATGCCGCCGCCACCTATCGCCGTATTTTTGGAAATCAGGCCATCATGAACCGTAACGTTTCCGTTAAATTGCGCCGACACGCCGCCGCCGTATAGCTCCGCTTCGTTTCCTGATATGTCGCCGCCATTCATAATAAAGCTGCACCAATCGTCGGGTTCATTTCCGTAACGACTGCTCTGCCCCACAAACACGCCGCCGCCGGTAGTTTTGGCGGCATTGTTGCGGATAGATCCGCCGTTCATGATAAACGTGGCCCGAACGTACACAGAAACGCCACCGCCGCCTTCTACCAAAGCCTCGTTCCCATAAATCTCACCTTTGTCCATCGTGAAATTGGAATACAGCCCAACATCCACGCCGCCGCTCCATGTGTTCGCGTTGTCGTGGATGCTCCCGCCGTACATATACCCGACGCTTCCTGTGTTTTCATCTGTCCTACTCGCCGCCGTGAGCGCAAGGCCACCACCGCTGGCACTGGTGCCGGATGTGTTACTGTTGTGTGCGATCTCTCCTCCATGCATGTAAAATGTCCCATTGGTCACAAGTACGCCTGTGCCGGAGCCGCCACCAATTGAGGCCCGGCAGTATTGAATGACCGCGCCGTCCTTCATAGTGAGACTGCCACCCGTCACCGTTACGCCGCCCCCGTCAGATGGGTCATTCCCCTGTATCACAATATCCTCCAACGTCAGATTGCCCAGCACCAAGAAGTGCCGTTGGGATGCGGCCGAGGTGATGGTAACCGTCCCGCCGCCGCCAGAGATAAGGGTAATGTCGGTATCCACCGGAATGGTCAACACTTCCGTCAGCGTAATATTATCCGTTATCTCAATGACATAGGACGGCCCTGCGCCTGTTGGCGCATTCTCTATCGCTGTCTTCAAGGCACTTTCGCTGTTTACGGATGTGTCTGCCGCCGATACGTGCAAGCCCAGAGTAAACAGCATGGCGATCGCAATACATAGCGCAATTCCCCGGGTGGCGCGGAATCCTTTTTTTCCTTCTTTCATAAACGTAGTTCCTTTCCCCTAAGTTTAGTGAATGCTACATGCTATCTTTTAATGATATCATAGCAATATAGTATTCTTTATTTAAGTATACCATAGTACACGTATGCTGTAAATATTTTTCGGCCATATTCGGCATATACGAGTAGATTTTTTACTGAAAGCCCTTGCACTAACTGCTTTACACCTTTGCAAAAAAGAAAAGAAGCCAAATCTTATGACAGATTTGGCTTCTTTTGTAAAATTTGGCAGCCGGAGAAGGATTCGAACCCTCACAAACAGAGTCAGAGTCTGTCGTGCTACCCTTACACAATCCGGCTATCTCCGCCCCACAACACATAAACGCGGAGCGGAGATTATTATATCAACGGGCTTACAATTTGTCAATATAAAAATGAAATGATTTTGGAAATTTTATGCCTCCGCACTTTTATAGACACGATAGCAGAAACAATTGTCTTCACTGATGGCTTCAATGATGGGGTTGCGGTCGACAGAAAGCTCAAATTCGATGCTTGCAGCGGTTGGATTATAATCGGTAAAGACCGGATGTGTCGGCTGTAAATCAGGCTCGGGATCAATGACGAAATTCTGCCCCCAGCCAATCGTCACACTGGTTGCCGACTGATACTCCACACTGCCGCAGTGGGTCGCCCAGTGGTTTTTCCCATTCATGGCGTCAAGGTCGGAGCCCTGAATGACGGTAGCCGTTGCGGTCATGGCATCTTCATCCAGTACAAATTCTATCGTGCGTGTCAGATTCTGCTCGGTATCGGTATGGTTATCAAACACGCTCAGGGTAGAATCATTTCCGGCAAGCGCCGCATCCACATACTCGGCATAGTGCTGGCCAATAAACAAATTCCCGTCTGCGTCAATGAACTCTTCCAGTCCGCTAAACTGGTTATTCTTTCCTCCCAGCGTCCAAATAAGCGCGCCGGTCTCGCGGTCAAACTTATATACGGCGTATTGATTGCGCATCGACATGATAACATTATTATCTGCAGGATCGACGCGAACAGAGTTGATGTGGACATAGTCCTTATAGTCGTCTGCCGTGCCGTCGCCGGAGCTGGTCTCGTAGTCTGTTCTCTCCATAGCGGTTTCATAGAAGATTGGATTATCAATCGTATTATACTCGTGCAAAACCGTACCGTCTAAAACCTCCTGCACAATACCAGCCTGTACATACGCACCTGTGCCACCGTCAATCCCCATTCCTTCCGGCAGGTTGTCAACATAAACGGGGGCATAGCTCAAATTAAACCAGTGGTTCTCTCCCAGCATATACATTTCGTGCTGGTCAAGATAACCCTCACCATGTCCGCGGGTTTCATTCTGATAGGGCTCTAACGTGACATAATTCACTTCCTGAAATTGATCATTCATCACAACATACATGCCGCTGCTAAAGCCGCCGATTGCGTTTCTCATATCCACATTGAGTTCAATAAAATACGTGTAAAACAGTCCGTCTTCCGTATCCTGCGGCGCGAAATTCTCTACCATTCCGGCAAGATGGTCTACGTTGCGGTAATAAACCAGCTCCCCTGCTGTATTGACCTGGTATAAGAATTTATCAAGTGCCAAGGAATAAACCCCCGCATCCGGGCTGCCGATTTCCACCTCAAACGTGGGGAAAAGCTCGTGAACCGTATGAATTTTGTAAATCGCGCCGTCTGTCATTGTAACCGTAATCACTTCGTCCTTCATATCGGCAACGGAAATGGTGGCCGGTGTTATGGTGAAGGTGCCGTCGGCAACTTCCAGCGGCGTCTCCGCACCATCCCTTGTGACGGCGGCAGATTGCATGTCGCCTGTGAATGTCAGTTCATCTCCTGCCACCAATGCATTCAAATAGTAGTCGGTGGTATTTGCCGTGTCGTGCGCGCTATTGAGCACGACACCAGTTACGTTTTGCGCATCCGAAACCTGAAGACCAATGTCTGCGGTAGCCGGAACAGTGTAGTCCACGCTTTTCGCATCGTAAGCTGCAATTTCACTTGCGTAGTCAAAGTAGCCAAGGGACTCTTCCACGTTCAATCCGGTGTTGACCGGCGTCGTTTCGTCCGGGGTTGTCTGATTGCTTGAACAGGCCGCAAGTAGTGCGATCAGCATGAGGGGTACCAGCAAGGAACACAGTTTCTTTTTCATCGACATTTCCTCCTAATATTACAAAATTGTGAACATGGGCCCATCAGAATTGTAACATTTGAACTGGGAAAAGGAAAATACCGAAAACACATCCATTTATAACTCCAGGTTATTTATCACCTTATTGGCCAGCAGGTTATCTTTTTTCCATGCGGCAACTACCCTGTTCTCCAGACCCGGCAATTGCAGCCGCAGCAAGTCGCTGCGAATTGTGGTAATCTCTTCATCCAACAACGCAAATCCCATACCCATTTCCAGATAGGCCAGCAAAGTATCAAAATTCGCAAGCCTTTGGATGGGTACTTTTGGCAGCCCCAGCTGTCTGAGATCATGCCGCTGGAACTGCTCCATACCGCTCGTCTTCCCATCGGAGACGACAAGCAGTGTGCTGCCCGCGAAATCAGAAATGTTTGGATGAGAAATGTTTGCAAGCGGAGATCGAACGGAATAAATCAAGGCACTTTTTCTGACTGCAATATCGCGCGTTTCATATTCATAGAGCTCAGCTATCTCAAAATCCATGGTGCAAATCAGGTCTGCCTCATCATTTTTGAGCATGCGCCGAATCGAATCAAATCCATCCCGTACAATTTTTAGCTCCTGATCAGGGAGGACGTTCTCTGCACATGCAATCATGCCCGGCAAATAATCATGTGAGACAAATCCATTAAAACAGGCCACGCGGAACTCTCCTTGCTCCTGCTTGCCGATTCTGTAAGTGCGCTCCGTAACCAGTTCCAGCTGCAGACGCATTTGCTGCAATTCTTCCAGAAAAAAAGCGCCCGCCTTTGTCAGGCGCACCTCTCTGCTGTTGCGTATGAGCAGCTGCGTGTCAAGCTCTGTTTCAAGCATATGAATCTGTTTGCTCAACGCCGGCTGTGAAATATACAGAGATTTTGCAGCCAGTGTAAAATTAAGTTTTTCCGCAACGGAGAGAAAATATTTTATTCTGGATAAATTCATTTTTCGCCCACACCTATAGCTTAATTTTATTGACCTATGCAAAATAGTGATATACGCATTTTATATGCCGTTATTTTCATCATAATATCACATCATCGCGGCACGAATTTTGTCTATGTTGCCATATCAGGCACCCATAAGTCGGCAGATGGTCTGTTTGAGTGCCTGATATCCCTCTTCCGGATCGTCAATTTCCAAGACCGATTGTTCCAGCGGGCAGATGCCGTTTCCGGTGCGGTTGCTGATGACATCGATACAGCGCCCGAAGGATACTACCACGCCATGCCGCTCCAGATACGTTCTGGCGGCCTCGCTCATCACCACGCTGTAGGCCTGCACGACACCGCATTTCACCAGAAGCATAGCGGCGGCCTTCCCGATAATTTTGTCGATGACAAACGCGCCCCGCAGGAGCTCAGGTGCTCCGTCCACCAGTGCCATCAGCGGCTTAACGCCGTTTCCGCTCGCCTTGTAGATGATCTCGCCGTCCCGCATGACGACGCAGGTGGCGTTCTGCTCCGACAGTACCTGCGTCCAGTCAGACTGCATCTCCCGTGGCGCGCGCCTGCGCGGCCCCGCCACGCAACGCACCACGATGGGGATCAATATGAGCTGAATGATGATGCCGGGAATCCCCTGCACCACGGCGGTGGTAACAGATGCTATGCGCAGGACACCGTCATTGGCGGTCAGCAACGCCGCAAAGATCAGCCCGTAGGTCACGCGCCCACAGACCATAGCAAACACAAGCGAGGGCAGGGTGGGCAGCTTCGCCTTCTTACGGAGCAGCCCGGAAATGAGCCCATAGGTCATCAGCTCACCGGTCATGATGATTACCATGGGGTACGCGGGCATGCCCGTTAGTGCGGAGGACAAGAGCGGGATAACCGCGCCCCCGACCACACCGTAATATGGGCCGCATAGCAAGCCCAAAAGCAGGACCGGCAGATGCATGGGCAGCAAAATTGTCCCCTGCAAACCGAACATGTGGGACATCACCAGCGGCAGGAGGATGCCAAGCGCGGTCAATAGTCCCGCCAGCGTCAGTGTTTTGGTTTTGGTTCGTATCATAATCGCTACCCCCTTTGCCGCTACCGGTGAAACAGCGCCGCCGCCGCGGAGAGTTCCTCGCTGATGGAAATTTTCTGCGGGCAGACCGTCTCGCATGCCCCACAGCCGAGACACGCTGCGGCGTCGCCGACGCCGTCGACCGCCCATGTATATTTCGTCTGTGCGCTCGCCTGATTGTGATAGACAAGATATTCGTTCATGACGCGGAAAATATCCGAGATGGGAATGCTTTTCGGGCAACCGGGGGCGCAGTAATTGCATTCGGTGCAGGATATCTGCGGGAAACCCGCCAGAATCTTGCGCACCTCCTCCACAGTATCCCGTTCTTGCTCGGAAAGCGGCGTGAAGTGCTCCATATAGGAGAGATTGTCCTCCACCTGCGCGAGGTTTGACATACCGCTTAGGACCGTGACAATCCCCTCCAGCGACGCGGCATAGCGGATCGCCCATGATGCGGCGGACGCATCCGGATTTGCCGCGCGGAGGAGCCCCTCCGCCTGCGGGGGGAGCGACGAGAGCGAGCCGCCTTTGACCGGCTCCATAATGATCACGGGCTTGCCGTGCCGGCGGGCCGTTTCATAACATTTGCGGGACTGCACCGTGTCGCTCTCCCAGTCGGCATAGTTAATTTGCATCTGTACAAACTCCATCTCCGGGTGTGCGGTAAGCACCTCCTCCAGGTGGTCCGCCCCTGCGTGTATGGAAAAACCCAAATGCTTAATGCGTCCCTCCGTCTTCTGTTTTGCGAGAAAGTTCCACAGGTCATACCGGTCAAAATATTCGGTGCGCCCCTCTCCTAAATTATGCAGGAGATAGAAGTCAAAATAGCCCGCGCCCGTGCGCTCCAGTGACGTCCAGAACATATTCTCCGCCTGCTCACGCGTGGTAACACTCGGAAACCATGCCGGGAGCTTGGTCGCAAGCTGAAACCGCTCCCGCGGGTAGCGGTCGACCAGCGCCGTTTTGATCGCCGCCTCCGACTTGCCGCCCAAATAACCATAGGCGGTGTCAAAATAGGTGAACCCTTTTTCCATAAACAGGTCAACCATCTGCTTGGTCTGCTCAATATCCACCTCTCGGCCCAACATGGGAAGCCGCATAAATCCAAAGCCCAGCGGCCTAATATTTTCTCCTAAATATGACACAGTTCGCGCACCCTCATTCTGTCTTTGTATTCCACAAACGGACTGCCGCATTGCGGTCTGTCCCCACAATTCAGCAGTCCGTTTGGCATTTGTTTTTTATGGTGTATCGTCGTCCTGTTCCGTATCGTCCGACGCAGTATCATCCGTGGCTTCTCCTGTCAGGGAGATCGGCTTTTTACGGCCCGCTTCTTTTTCCTTATTGTACTGTTCCTCCGCTGTCGCGGGGTCTCTCCCCTCCAGAATCGCCATCATCTCCGCACCGGTGATGGTCTCTTTCTCCAGAAGGTATGCAACCACTTTGTCCATATCCTCGCGGTTGTGCGAGAGAATATCCACCGCTTTATCGTAAGCCGTGTGGAGAATCTCCATGACGTCCCGGTCGAGATCGGCGGCGGTATCCTGCGCGCAGTCAAGCGCGTATCCGCCCTCCAGATACTGCGTGCGGCGGGAAGCCAGCGCCATCATACCGAACTTGTCGCTCATGCCATAGAGGGAGATCATGTTGCGCGCCAAATTGGTCGCCTGCTGGATATCCTGCGCCGCACCGTTCGTCTGAACATGGAGTACCAGCTCCTCGGCGGCTCTGCCTCCCATATAGGTCGCGATTTCCGCAAGCAGCTCATCGCGCGTCTGGAGGTTTTTGTCCTCCTCGGGCAGATGCAGGGTGTAGCCAAGGGAGCCCTGCGTATGGGGCACGATGGTGATCTTCTGCACCGGCGTGGTGTTCTTTTGCTTAAAGGCTACCATCGCGTGTCCGACCTCATGGTAGGCAACCAGACGCTTTTCAAATTCAGACAGGACGGAACCCTTTTTCTCCGCGCCCGCGATGACCAGCTCAAACGCGGCAAGCAGATCATTCTGATTGACCGCCTTGCGGCCCATACGCACGGCGCGCAGGGCACCCTCGTTGACGAGGTTTGCAAGGTCCGCCCCAACCGCGCCCGCTGTGGCCAGCGCGATTTTCTCCAGATCCACATCCTCCGCCAGACGGATATTGCGGGTGTGCACCTGTAGTGTCTTAATCCGCCCGGCGAGATTCGGCCTGTCGACGGTTACGCGTCTGTCGAAACGGCCGGGGCGCAGCAACGCCTGATCGAGCACCTCGGGGCGGTTGGTCGCAGCGAGTACGATGACGCCCTTGGTCGGGTCAAAACCGTCGAGCTCGGCGAGGAGCTGGTTGAGCGTCTGCTCACGCTCGTCATTGCCGCCCATGCGATTGTCGCGGGATTTACCGATGGTGTCAATCTCGTCGATGAAGATAATACACGGTGCCATTTTGGCCGCCTCTTTGAAGAGGTCACGCACACGGCTTGCGCCCACACCCACAAACATCTCGACGAAATCAGAGCCGGAGATGGAGAAAAACGGAACCCCCGCCTCACCGGCGACCGCCTTTGCAAGCAAAGTTTTACCGGTGCCCGGCGGCCCGACAAGCAGCGCCCCCTTGGGGAGCTTTGCGCCGATCTCGGTGTATTTTGCCGGGTTGTGGAGAATATCAATGATCTCCTCCAAACTCTCCTTCGCCTCATCCTGCCCCGCGACATCGCGGAAGGTAACGCCGGTCTTGCGCTCGACATATACCTTCGCGTTGGACTTGCCCACGCCGCCCAGACCGCCGCCTGAGCGGGACATAAAGGTCTGGAAGACAAGCAGTAAAATGACAAAAATGATCGCCATCGGCAGCATGGTGCCGACCAGGAAGGAGACGACCGGACTGGTCGGCTCCTGATAGGTCGGGCCGTAATCCGTAATTCCGTGCTGCTCCATCAGGGTGATCAGGCTGGAATCCGTTATGGGTGCGCAGTAATAGGTGATTTCCTGGTCGCTCAGGCCCTCCATCTGCGGCGGGAGGGACGCCTCAGGGTCTAGCCCGAACAGTGCCGCAAGTCCCGTGACATCGCTGTAGGACGGTCCTGCTGTATCCTCTGCTGGGGCAGTGGCTTCTGCCGGGGCAGCGGTCTCGGCGGGTGCGGCGGTTTCCTCTGGTACGGCGCTTTCCGCTGGAACGCCACTCTCCTCCGGTACAGGATACTCTCCCAGCGTCTCAAGGTCAACCGTTACGCCCTCTTTGAGGTAGATGGTATACTTGCTTGAGGTCATTTCCACCGATTCTACTTTATCCTCTTTGATCAGCTGGCGAAATTGACCGTATTTGAGCTCTACGGAATTGGCGTTTTGCGCCGCACTCAAGACATAGTTGGCAAAAAGTGTAATAATCAGCGCCCAGACGATGATGGAGATAATCGCCATCCAGTTCATGCGTCTTCCGCCATTATTGTTGGCGTTATTGCCGCTGCCATTTTTTTTATTATCAGGCGTCACAAAGTGCCCCCCTTACAGAAAATTCTAAAGTTCAACAGCATCATGAACCGGCCGGGGGTACGACTCACAGCCGTATTCACTATTTATGATGCTTCTAGTTAATATAGCATACCTTTCCCGAAAATACAAGAAATGCAGTCAGGAAAGCTGTAAACTTTTTATGAAAAGCGTAGAAATCAGCCCATGTGCCGTTTTGCCTGTTTGCCATTTTCCCGCTCAGGTGATAAAATGGCAAACAAGGACAAATAAAGGACTGGTTACAATATGCTGGATCAAACCATGGAGCTGCGCTTTTGCAAGGCGCGCCGCGCCGCCATCTCCCTCGACTTTCAGGCGCTCAACCCGGAGCAGCGCAACGCGGTGCTCGCCACAGAGGGGCCGCTGCTTCTGCTCGCGGGCGCGGGGAGTGGAAAGACCACCGTGCTTATTCACCGCATCGCCAACCTCATCCGCTACGGCAGCGGCGCGGATAGCGATGACGTACCGGCCTGGGTGACGGAGGATGACCTGCTCTTTCTGGAGGCATACATAGCATCCCCCGCCCCCGCGGAAAAAAGCCGTGTGGAACGAATCTGCGCGCTCGAACCCGCCGCACCGTGGTCAATTCTCGCCATCACCTTTACCAACAAGGCCGCAGGTGAGCTCAAAGCCCGTCTGGAACACGTGCTCGGCGCGCAGGCCAATGATATCTGGGCGTCTACCTTCCACGCCGCCTGCTTGCGCATCCTCCGGCGGGATATTGAGCGGCTGGGATACGGCAGTAATTTTACCATCTACGACACCGCCGACAGCGAGCGGGTGATCAAGGCGATCCTCAAGGATCTCCGTCTGGACGACAAAACCTTCGCCCCCCGCTCCATGCTCGGCTATATCTCCCGCGCGAAGGACGCGATGAAGCTGGCGGCGGATTACAGCGGCGAGTGCCAAAAAACCGGCGACTACCGCCTGCAAAATATCGCGAAAATTTACGCAGAATACGAAAAGCGCCTCAAAGACGCGAACGCGCTGGACTTTGACGATATTATCCTGCAAACCGTGCGCCTGTTGTTACAGTTTGACGACGTGCGCGGTTATTATCAGCGGAAATTCCGCTATGTGCTCATTGACGAGTATCAGGACACCAACAACCTGCAATACCTGCTCGCCTCCACCCTTGCGGGCGGATATGAAAATTTCTGCGTAGTCGGGGACGACGACCAGTCCATCTACCGTTTTCGGGGCGCGACCATCGAAAATATTCTCTCCTTTGAAAAACAGTACCCCACAGCGCGGGTCATCCGTCTGGAGGAAAACTACCGCTCTACCGGCAATATTCTGGGCGCGAGCAACGCGGTCATCCGCAACAATGAAGGGCGCAAAGGTAAGGAACTCTGGACAAAGCAGGAAAGCGGCGTCCCGGTGTGCCTGCATACGGCGACAGACGAACGGGACGAGGCGCGCTTTATCGCCGCACAAGTTTTCGCAGATTATAATGAAGGGCAAAGCTGGGGGGACCACGCCGTACTCTACCGCCTGAACGCACAGTCAAACCAGCTGGAGGAGGCGTTCAAGCGCAACGGCATCCCGTACCGCATCATCGGGGGGACCCGCTTTTTTGACCGCGCCGAAATCAAGGACATGCTCGCGTACCTCTGCGTGGTACATTTTCCGGACGATAATCTGCGCCTCACGCGCATCATCAATCAGCCGCCACGCGGCATTGGCGCGCGCACCGTGGAGCTGGCCACGTCCATTGCAGCGGAGGAGGGGCTGAGCATCTGGCAGGTGATTACGCAGGCACGTGAATATCCCGCGCTCCAGAAGGCGGCACCGAAGCTGGCGGCGTTTGTCGCGCTGATCGAAGAACTGCAAAAGCAGGCTGCCGCGCTGCCGCTGCCGGAATTATATGAGCAGGTGGTGGACCGCACCGGCTATGCCGTCATGCTGGAGAGTAAGGACACCATAGAAGACCGCAGCCGTCTGGAAAACGTCAGAGAACTCCAGTCCTCTATCGTCGGATATCTGGAAAACGCGGAGGAGCCGTCTCTCGCCGGATTTTTGGACGAAATCTCCCTCTACACCGACTGGGACAGCCAGTCTGTAGACGATAACTGCGTCTTGATGATGACCATGCATGCGGCAAAAGGGCTGGAATTCCCGGTGGTCTTTGTCGCAGGTGCGGAGGAGGGGATTTTCCCCGGCATCCGGTCTATCGGCGACCCGGAATCTATGGAGGAAGAGCGGCGGCTGTGCTATGTCGCCATGACGCGCGCGAAAGAGCGGCTCTACATGACCTGCGCGTCCCGCCGAATGCTGTACGGGCGCACCTCCGGTGCCCTCCCCTCCCGCTTTTTAAGCGAAATACCGCAGGAGTTTATCGAGCACAGCGGCCAGTCGCCCTATCAGCACAGCAGCGTGGAGGAGATGCACCGTGTTGCTGCCGCACCCGCACCTGTGGGTGCAGCGCGCCGTGGCTATTCCGTCCCGCGCGCGCAGGCGGCTGTGTCCGCATCTGCCCCCGCCTCGTCCGGCTCAGGCGCGTACAGCAAGGGCGATATGGTAGACCATGCGGCGTTCGGGCGGGGGATGATTCTATCGCTCTCCCCCATGGGCGGGGATGCCCTGCTTGAAATTGCCTTTGATAAAGTTGGCACAAAAAAGCTGATGCTCAAATCTGCGTCTCGTTTTATGACGCGCGTTTAGCGGGGGGCCTCGGCAACAATGATAAGCACCCAACATAGCCCCCAATCCCCTCACAAGGGAACCGGGGGCTGCCTGCTGTCAAAAACATCTCATATAAGCCAAAATCTCCATGGAAAATGAATTGCCTCTTCGGCGTAGTCAATATTGATCCGCTCGCCCACGCCAATCTCCTCCGGAGGTTCGCCCGCGTCAAGCACATACAGCTCATCCCCCAGCAGGGACGCGCCATTTTGCGCCCGCGTCAGCGCGAGTGCTTTGCAGAGCTTGCCAGGACCGTTGAGAAAATTGCGTGTTTGATAGCGCGTCATCCGTGCGGCGGAAACGCCGAAACGGTGCGCCGCCATACAATCCAGCCCTTCTACTGCCTCGGCGCCGCGGATGAGCACCGCGCACGGCTCCCCCGCTGCCTCGGTGACGAAATTCAGGCAGTGGTACATGCCGTAAATGAGGTAAATATACGCCGTGCCAGGCGGCGCGAATAGGGTTTCCGTGCGTGGGGTACGTTTATAGCCATAGGCGTGGCACGCCTTGTCTACGCGCCCGATATACGCCTCTGTCTCAGTAATCCGCACCACCAGCCGCTGGCCATTCCATTCCCTCACCAAGTGCTTGCCGAGCAACGCCCGCGCAACAGCCACGGTGTCCCGGTCATAAAAATCGCGCGCTAACTTCGTCATGTAATCACAGCTCCGTGAGCAGCGCGCGCAGGTCATCCCGGTCGAACACATACACCGCATCGCAGAACTTGCACGTCAACTCCGCCTGCCCCTGCTCGGCGATCAGGCTTTTGATCTCCTCCCTGCCCAGGCTGCGCAGTGCGTTTGTCACCCGCTCCCGGCTGCAATAGCAGCGGTATTCCACCGGAGACTCCGTCAGAATCTCAAGGTCAAAATCTTTGAGTACAGTGTGCAGGACATCCAGCGCAGACGCGCCGGATTGCAGCAGCTTTGTCACACTGCCAGCCTCCACCACACCGCGCTCCACCTTTGCAATTACATCGTCGTCCGCGCCCGGCAGGAGGTGAATGAGATACCCTCCCGCGCACTGCACCGACTGGTCGGTATCCACCAGCACCCCCAGCGCGCACGCCGTGGGTATCTGCTCGCTTTCATAAAAATAGGCGGTCACATCGTCGGCGATTTCACCGGAGAGAAGGCCCACACTGCCGACATACGGCTCACGCAGCCCAATATCCTTGGAAACCGTCAGGTTCCCATCCACGCCGACGGCCGTGCCCACATCCGGCTTGCCGGGTGCGAGTGGTGGCACCTCCGCCTGCGGGTTCTGTACCGTCCCGCGCACATTTCCCATGCTGTCGGACACGGCCATAATGCTCCCCAGCGGCCCGCCGCCCTGAATGCGCAGGGTCACCGCGCCGTGCTCCTCCTTGAGCTGGTTGCCCATCAGGGAACATGCCATCAGCGTTCGGCCCAGGGCGTTCGTCGCGACGGGCAGGGTCATGTGAATCTGTCTCGCGCGCTCCACCAATTCTCTCGCACAGATCGCACTCGCCTTAATCGGCGCGTCTCTGGCGAGCATGCGTATAATCCGGTCTTTTGTCATGCTTTTTTTCCTTTCGCCCGACAATGAAGACACGCTCATCCGTCGGCTTCGGCTGACGCAGTTTCCTGTCCCCATATTGCTTGATCGACTGAAACCCGACAGCATGCATGTATCTGCACAGCTCGTCCGGATCATAGAGCAATTGCTCGTGGTACTCCTCGCCTCGCCGCCAAACGTCACCGTCCCGGCGGAACACATCCATGCCGAAGCCGCAGATGCGGCGCAGGGGCTTGTCTTCCGCCCGCCAGACGCAATAGGTGTCCTCCGTCTCATCCAGAAACACCTGCCCGTCCATCTCCCGCAGACGCGCCGGCATGCGCGCATCAAAGAGAAACAGTCCTCCCTGCTCCATGAAAAGATACACCTGCTCAAACGCCCGCAGCAATTTTTGCGGCTTGGTCACATAGTTCACGCTATCCAGACAGCAGATACACGCGTCCACCGTGCCGTACAAATCAAGCTTTTCCATATCCTGATGAAGAAAAATGGGCGGTTCAGGCGTAATATCCCTGCATTTTTCCGCCGCCTTCGCGAGCATATCCTCCGATGCATCCACACCGATCATCTCATACCCGCGCAAGGCAAGCTCCTTTGTCAGACTCCCTGTTCCACACGCCAACTCCAGCACCGTGTGGATGGGAGCCCCACTGCGTGCGAAGTGCTTCTCTATATAATCGGCCCATTGCGGGTACACGACGTCTTTTGTCAGCTCGTCGTAGGAACCCGCCAAAAACTCATAGCTACTCATTGATTACCAATCTTCCTTTATCTCCTTGATGCGGGGCAGCACCACCTGATAGCCGTCCGCGCCATAGCGCAGGGAACGGTTGACGCGGCTGATGGTCGCGCTTGATGCCCCCGTCTTTTCTAAAATATCGTTGTAAATCATGCCGTCCCATAATAGAAGCGCAACATCGAAGCGCTGCTCCATGGCACGCAGTTCAGAAACCGTACACAAATCAGAAAAGAATTTTTTGCATTCCTCCGCATTTTCCAGCTGAAGAATGGCTTCATACAGCCTATCGCTGCCCGGCTTTTCGTCCACCTTTTTCATGAAAGGCAAGCCTCCTGTCCTCGTTGAGATCACGTTCATACTTCACCACGTTAATACTGCTATATTTTATCAAAGCGCCGTATGAAAGTAAACCTTTTTCACCATTTTTTCATTGAAAACATAGAGTAAAGCAGAAAATATTATGATTCGCCCTGAAAATGGAGGTCTGCCGAAATGAAAAAGAAGCTCCAAGCGCCCCATGCCCCACCGCAGATAGAGCACATTTGTGAGGATGAGACACTGGAATCCGAGACCGAACCGGTGCTTTCCCTATCCATATCCTACCCGGCGCTTCCGGATGAGGGCCCCGCCTTCCGGCGTATCAACCGCTACTATCGACAGCTGGTGCAGACACTTCGGACGCGCTGGACAAACGAATATTACCACGCCGCCTGTACCTGCGCGGCTGCAATGCGCGCAAATTCACATCCTTTCGCGCCCTGGGAGGCTACACTTTCCTTTACGGTGACGCTGTGCACGCAGGAAACCCTCTCGCTTTTTTTCACCGTGACAGAGCATTTCTCCGGTGTGCGCCCCGTCTCCGTCCTGCGCGGGGATACGTGGGAGCTTTCCGGCGGAAGCCCTGTGTCGCTGCATACGCTGTTCCCGGAAAAGGGCTGGAAGAAGCGGCTCCTGCACGCCGTGACGGATGAGGGCTCCGCCCGTCTGGCGCGTGGGGAGAGCCTCTTCTTTGAAGACTGGCAGGTGCGCGCGGTCAGCCATTTTTCAGCCGATCGCTTTTATCTTACGCCGGATGCGGTCGTATTATTTTATCCCCTGTGCCTGATTGCCCCTTATCTGGAACAAACGGTGTGCTTCTCCCTCCCCTATGCGTCCGCGCAGCCTGATGCGGTATCGGATTAGCAGCGGACGGAAAATTCGTTCTTGCATCACCGCCGCACATACGATATAATAAATCGTACTGCGGCTATCATAGCCCGCTTTTTCATGTCATCAGGAAAAATCAGGCGTCTTTCTGGACCCGGATAAAAAGACGTCTCAAATTGGAGGATTTACCAATGGTCAAAGCGATTGTCGGCGCGAACTGGGGTGACGAGGGCAAGGGGAAAATCACCGATCTTCTGGCGGAAAGCTCCGACGTTGTCGTCCGCTTTCAGGGCGGCGCGAACGCGGGGCATACGATCATATGCGATTACGGAAAGTTTGCGCTCCACCAGCTCCCTTCCGGCGTATTTTATCCCCACACCACAAATATTATTGGTACCGGCGTGGCGCTGAATGTGCCCGCGCTCTTCCGTGAGCTTGAGAGCCTCAAGGCAGGGGGCGTTCCCACGCCGCGGCTGATTATTTCGGAGCGCACCCAATTACTTATGTCATATCATATCCTTCTGGATACTTATGAAGAAGAGCGTCTGGAAGGAGAGGCGTTTGGCTCGACAAAGTCCGGCATTGCGCCCTTTTATTCCGATAAATACGCGAAGTATGGCATCCAGATCTGTGAGCTATGGGATGAGGCGCGTCTCCTGCACCGTCTGGAGGGAATCTGCGCGCGCAAGAATGTCCTGTTGGAGCATCTCTACCATAAGCCGGTACTCAATGCCAAATCACTGCTTGACGAGCTGATGGGATACCGCGACAAGCTCGCCCCCCTCATCGGTGACGTGACCGGATTCATCCACCAGGCGCTGGGGGACAACAAGCGCATTCTTTTGGAAGGGCAGCTCGGCTCCATGAAGGACCCCGACTATGGCATCTATCCGTATACCACCTCCTCCCACACCCTCGCGGGCTTCGGCACGGTGGGCGGTGGTATTCCACCCACCGCGATCACCGATGTTGTGGCTGTAACCAAGGCGTATTCCTCGTCTGTGGGCACGGGCGCCTTTGTCAGTGAGCTCTTTGGTGAAGATGCTGAGTTGCTGCGCAAAAACGGCGGCGACGCGGGCGAATACGGCGCGACCACAGGGCGTCCCCGCCGCGTGGGCTGGTTTGACGCGGTCGCCACAAAATATGGCTGTATGGTACAGGGCGCGACCGAGGTAGTGCTCACCGCGATTGACTGCCTGGGCTATTTGGACGAGGTTAAAATCTGCACCGGATATGCGCTTGACGGCAAGGTGACCGACGTATTCCCCGTCTCTCCCCTGCTGGATCAGGCAAAACCGGTCTATGAGACCCTCCCCGGCTGGAAGTGTGATGTGCGCGGCTGCACCGACTTTGATGCACTGCCGCGCGAGGCAAAGGACTATGTCTCCCGTATTGAACAGTTGATCGGCGTGCCGATTAAAACCGTCTCCACCGGCCCAAAGCGGCACGAAATTGCAATTCGCTAGATTTTCGATGCCAGACAGCGCGTGAAAGCGCGCTGTCTGGCATTTTCCCCTTGTGCCTGCGGATAACAAAAGCTATCTTTTTTTCATTTTGCTCTTTACAAACGAAAATATTCTGCTATACTATATAAGGTTGTCAGTGGAAGCAGTGTCTGCACACTGTAGACCAACAATGTTTGCATTCCAGAAAAATTCAATACGGGGAATTAGCTCAGCTGGGAGAGCGCCTGGTTCGCAATCAGGAGGTCAGGGGTTCGATCCCCCTATTCTCCACCAGAAAAGGCCTGAAAAATCAGGCCTTTTCTCTTTTTTAATAATCCTGCGCTCCATTCATAATTTACCTGGAATCATAATAGTATATGGTGGAAGAGTTACATTTTCAGAAAAATATCTTGATATTTATGAATTTAATGTTATAATAATTTTATATTTACCGTTTGGAAGGACGCGAAATGATTATGAAATTGCCAAAAGGAAACAGCGCTACGCCATTAAAACGGGCTGTATGCTTTATATTAGCGGCCATCCTGCTTTTTTCCATTGGCCTGCAAAGTGTTTGGGCAACAGAGGATGCTTTAGACGCGTCTGAGACGGAGGAAATTCAGTTATTGGAGGAAGAAGAAGCCCAATATTATACCGTAACATTTTATATCGATGCTGCCACATCTTCTACAATCACGGTCAAGAATGGCGATTATTGTATTGAGCCGGAGGTACCGGAAATACCTGCTGGCATGAATTCCTTTTTGGGGTGGTTTTTAGAGGATGAACCTGTGGAAGTGGGCAATTATTTTGTATTTGAGGATGAACCAATTGACGAGGATATCGTGCTGACTGCCCAGTTCTCTCCGGATTATCTGGTTCATTTTCTGGACATCGCAGGGCAGGTTGCCTATTCTGCGCTGGTGGAACCGGACGAATACATCACTGCGCCTGAGCTCTCGTTGCTCCCTCCTGCTGGAACGCTTTTTACAGGGAAATGGCGGCTGGAAGACGAAACAGAGCCCTTTGATTTTGAAACCCAGAGCATCACCGGTAACTTTACTTTTCTTCCCATCTTGGAAGACCTTTATCTGGTACAATTTGTGACAGATGGAACACTGGAAGAACCACAGACCATTGCCATAAATGGTCTGGTAACAGAGCCGGAAAACGAGCCCTCCCGGCCGGGCTATCGCTTTTCACATTGGTCCTTAGAAGAAAACGGAGCAGCGTACGACTTCAGCACTCCGGTAACCAGTGATTTAACCATCTATGCGGTCTGGGAAGCAGAGGATGTAGAGATTCGGGTGGTCTATTGGCTGGAGAATGAGAACCTGCCCCTTGACTTTGAGCGGGATACTCTAAGCAACTACTCCTATGCAACTGCCCTCAATTATGAGGTTGCGGCGGGCAGTGAAATTTATGCCGATGCATCGTCTCTGAATATCTCAACGCAAAGTGCGATTTCCCTGTTTCCCAGTGGTGATACAGCCTTCTCCATCGCCACTTTACAGGTGGACGCTAACGGAAGCGCATCCAACGGAGCTCCCTACGCAAGCTTTTACACCGCCTCGGCAGTTGCGGAAAACCCTGCCACCGTATCCGGCGACGGCTCCACTGTGATCAATGTTTACCTGACCCGAAAGATATATCATATGAACTTTGTGATAGACAGCATCGCTTCCGGCTATAAACTAACCCTCTCCGAGACCATGCAGGAGTTAATGGGACTTTCTACGGACGAATTCACTTCCGATGACAATGGAGTTTATTCTTACACCGTTTATGCAAAAATTGGCATGCAGGTTTCTGAGCAATTCCCATCCCCTTTCTATGGAAATTCTGAGGAGAGTCATTTTACGTATAGCAAGCCGAATTCTGTCATGCGCGGCTGGGGGCCCTGGAAAACGCAGAGCATGACGGTCCTGACCACCAAGCATCTTATGACAGATACCTCCACGCAATACGCAGACTCTTTTGACAGCGCTACGAATACGGCTACGTATAAGAGCCGTTTTGATTCGAATGTCCATCGCACGGTTCAATAATACCTTTGTAGAATCTTTGGATCAGGCAGCCGATGCGCCTGACGATCCTTTCGAGGACGATGGTACGGTTGCAGACCGCCTGCGCGTACAAGAGCTCATCTACTCTCAGGACCCCAACGGCGGTACAGGCAAAGTAAGAACCCTACACACGATTGATGAAGATGCGCAATACTTTGATCTCTATCTCACCACGCTCCCTTTCTATGCGACAACCAATGACAGGCAGATTTCATCTCCCATTTCGGGCTATACCCTATACACCGCATTCCCCAATGGAAATACGAATAACTGCTGCTGTTACCAGTGGGGTTCCCCTGCTTTTTTAACCACTTTGTTTGACGACTTTGAAGGGTTCTATCAACTTTACAACGATTCCAGTAGTGAAAATGGCAATGAGGCAAGCCGGTTTTTCTTCTTTGCCCGCAATTCCTATGAGATTGAATTTTATTATACCGACTATGAGACTGGGAAAAGTGCGAAAGAAGCGACAGAGTCGATCAAATTCGGCGCCTCGATCCAGGATCGGTATTGGGAGCCTGATACCCCCGCCAATGTCGTCTTCGAGGGCTGGTATCTGGATTCTCACCTTACGCAGCCCTTTACGTTTGAAAATGCTACCATGCCCGCAAGCAGCGCCGCCAGCGGCATCTCCCTGAATCTGTACGCAAAATATCGGGTTGAGGATTACGGCGCTACCTTCCTGGAGAAAAAGAACGGCGATACGGTGGCCACCGAAGCCTTTTCCGCGGGCAGCACCATATCTGACCCTGCGCTTTATGAGATTGGCGAAGCTTATGAGGGGCTTGGCGTATTTCTAGGCTGGTACTATACATCGGCCTCCGGCCAGGATGTTGTGTTTCATTTTCAAACGTTGTTGAATGATGATATTGAGCTTTTTGGCCTGTGGCAGACGACCGGTTTTACTGTTGCCTACGATTTAAATGGCGGCACCGGGAGCCGTCCCGTGGATAATAACAAGTATATTTTGGATAATCTCGCCCGGGTTGCCTCGCTGAGCGGCGTGTACAAGACAGTGTCCGACACGGTATATCTCTTCGCCGGCTGGACCCTCAACCCCGACGGAAGCGGCACGATCTATTATCCCGGTACCACGGTTTCTGTCTACGGCGACATGACCCTGTATGCCCGGTATGTCTCTGCGATCTCACCCGTGACTTTAAACTATCACCAAAACACCTCGTCCTCTGACGCCGTGCAGACTGCATGGGTTATGAATATGGGAGATGACGTCAGCTTGCCCAGCGCAAGCACTCTGGGCTATTCATACAGCGGCTATGCTTTCCTCGGCTGGTCCAGAGACCCCGAAGCGACGGAGCCCGACAGTGGGCTGACGGCGGGAGGACAACTGACCATATTGGAAGATACGGACCTTTACGCTGTTTGGAACCGTGGCGCTTTTACTGTCGTCTATTATCAAAATCGAAGCGCCACTGATGAACGTTATTACGAGAAACCTGCCCTTCAGGATGAGGTGATTATCCATCCTGCTGCAAGCGACTTGTCCTTTACCAGAACCGGTCATTCCTTCCTCGGCTGGTCTCTCAGCGCTACAGCTGCCCAGCCCGATAGCGGCATGAATGCAGGAGACGCTATGACGGTTGTTTCCAATGTCTCTCTTTATGCGGTGTGGGAAAAGAGTACATCCGGCGGTGGAACGGGTTCCACCACCCCCCCGGTGACTGAGGAGCCGGAATCTTCCATTGACCCTGTGCCTCCGGAAATTCAGGAGTCGGAAAATTCGGAGGAATCGGAATCGCCAGAAACGTCTGGAAACATTGATTCTTCGGGTACGCCAACAGAAGCCGTGCATCCCAGCAGATCTCCGGACACCCATGACCAGAACAATACACTGGTAGAAACGAATGATGGGAATTATATCGAGATAGATGATGCAGGGGTTCCTCTGGGCGTTTGGACGCCCAACGAGGATGGCACAGATTGGGTGTTTGTTGATATCGCTGACTGGGATACACCCCTATCCGAATATCAATATTCGACTCAGAATTCGCCTCAGGCACTTCCAAAGACAGGTAGTTCGCTGCCGGCTGTCCTGCTTTGCATCGGTTTTGCCCTATGTCTTGTTGGCCTTCTTCTTAGAAAAGGAAAGAATGCCAACAACGGATGCTAGCTTAACAGATATTCCAAATCAAACTTTATATGAAATTAGGAGAATTATTTGAAAAATCAAAGCAATCAGAAACTGTCCTTTGCCGACCTTTCCCTTCCCGCGCCGCTGCTGCGGGCATTGGAGGACACAAATTACACCGAGGCCACAACCATCCAGTCCGCCGCTATTCCACTGCTGCTAGACGGGCAGGACATCATCGGATACAGCAGCACGGGCACAGGCAAGACCGCCGCATTCGGCATTCCAGCGGTCGCCTGCGTAGACGGGGCGCTCAAGCGCCCACAGGTTTTGGTCCTCTCCCCCACCCGCGAGCTCGCCCTGCAGATCACCAAGGAGCTGCAAAAGTTCGCCAAATATAAGGAGGGCATCGCCGTTGCAACGCTGTACGGCGGCGCTTCCATGACCGATCAGATCCGCCAGCTCAAGCGGGCAAATATCGTTGTGGGTACGCCGGGCCGTGTAATGGATCACATGCGACGCAGAACCCTGAAGCTCGATGAGATCAAAATGGCCGTACTCGACGAGGCCGACGAGATGCTCAGCATGGGTTTTATAGAGGATATCCAGCTCATCCTGTCTGAAACGCCGGAGGAGCGGCAAACGGTGCTGTTCTCCGCGACGATGTCCGCCCCGATCCTGAAAATCGCGCGGGAATTTCTCAAAAATCCACAGACGGTCGACGTGATCACCGGGCAAGACAATCAGGCGGATATCAAGCAGACGTATTACTACGTGTCTCAGCACGACAAGCAGGCGGCGCTTACCCTTCTGCTGCGGTACTCTGACGCGCAGCGCGCCATGGTTTTCTGTAATACGAAATCTATGGTGGATGAGCTTTCGGGCGCTCTGCGCAAACAGGGATTTTCCGCCGCGGGACTGCACGGTGATATGAACCAGGCGGTGCGTACGCAGGTGATGAACCGTTTCCGCACCGGCGGCACCGGCATTCTGATCGCGACAGATGTCGCCGCGCGTGGTATCGATGTGGACGATGTCGATACCGTCATTAACTTTGACCTGCCGCAGAGCTTTGAGTATTATGTCCACCGCATCGGACGCACCGGGCGCGCGGGCAAGCAGGGGTTGTCCCAGACCTTGGTCTGTAACGGCAAGCAGGTTGCCGTGCTCCGCTCTCTGATGCGGTTTACCGGCAAAGAGATTGTGAAGCAATCCCTGCCCACCAGCGCCGATCTCATGAACCACGCGGTCGAAAAAACCGCCGCAGAGCTGACGGATATGGTTCATCAGCCCTCCGGCGCCGCCGCCAAAATGCTGGTCGATCAGCTCCTCTGCGCAGAGGGTGGCGACTCCACCGCCTATGAAATCGCCTGTACCTTGGCGGAAAAGCTGCTCGGCGGCGACAAGGCCTTTCAGAGCGTGTCCACCAAGGAGGAGCCCGTCCGACGCAGCACGCCGGGACAAGATCACAAATCCCCCATGGTCACAGTCATCGCCAGCATTGGCCGCAATGCCCACATCACCCCGAACCATCTGGTGGGTACCCTGGCAGAGCTGCTGGATATCCCGGGCCGTTCCATCGGGAAAATTGACATCCGCGAGGATAAAAGCAGCATTGGCATGCGGGAAGACTTCGCCATGGCGCTGATGCACCATAACACCCCTGTCCGCATTAAGGGGACCGAGGTCACCTTTACCGTCCAGAAAAGCACACGCCGTGCCCCCAGCCCCGTGCACAGAAGGTTTTCAGGGAATGCAAAGACAGGCAAGAGGAATCAGTCCGCATAATACGGATGATAAATAAGTCGCGCTTCAGAGCACCACTGCTCTGAAGCGCGACCAAATTTTTGCTCTATTTTAATCAGTATCTATTTGAACCGAGAACAGGTGCAGAATTTTTGCAATTTCCGCACGGGTTGCAGTCCCTTGCGGAACGAATTCAGTTGCGGTGCGGCCATGCATCCATCCACTGCCGACACACCAGCGCACCATCGGCAGCGCCCAGTCCGATACCGACTGCGCATCTGAATAACGGGATAGATCGCCGGTGGCCGTGACGGATACTCCCTTATACGCCGCATAGCGGTATAAGATGGTTGCCATCTGTTCCCGCGTCAGAGCGTCCATGGGGCCATAGACGCCTGCTCCATAACCCTCGATAATACCGTAATTTGCAGCCCAAGTCACAGCCTCGGTATACCATGTTCCCTGTTCTACATCAGAAAACGGATTTTGGTAAGCTGACACCTCCGGCTGGCACTCCATCGCATACAGTATTGTCACCATCATAGCCCGGTTTAGCAGCCCATCCGGCTCAAATTGCGTTTCAGTGACACCATCCATATACCCGTTCTCCAGCATAGAGAGGATATCCTCATAAGCCCAGTGCGCGTCAATATCAGTGAACGCCGCGATATCAATGCGCCACTTTGCATAGAGCGTGAGACGCTCTGTGACCGGCGCATCAAAGTCATAGCCTGTCATGCCGCAGGGATCCAGATACCAGCCATCGAAAAAATAACCCGCGCGCGTAGGATCTTCCGGCTTCTGCACGAGGCCGTTCTCCACGACTCTTTGCTGCGCTACCGGACTGCCGCCCTGCGTATCAAAATATACGGTATATTGGGTTGTCGTGTCCGTCGTGGCTTTTGAGCCGCCGTAGCTCTTACTCACAATCTCACTTGGTGTCTCACTTGGCGTCTCACCTGCGCTTTCAAACCTTGCCCACAAGGTGTAATCCGTCGTGGCGGTAACAGGAATAGAAGTGACCTCAGTTCCCCCTATCTCCGCGTCAAACCAGCCGATAAAGTGATCCGCAGGATCCGGCGCATTGAAGCTCTCAACGCCAAAGTGCTCATAATAGGTGGCCGGGTTATTCGCGGACTGTCCATCGGCAAGGCCGAGATACGTGATGCTGTGTTCCGCTGCCAGGCCTAAAATCGCCTCATCGTTGCTCTCATTGCCATAGACATAGTATCCTTCCCCAAAGGCGACCGGGGCAAGAAAGGCGTCATAGTCACCATCCTGCATGGCATAGCCTGTTCCCGACACAGCGACGGTCAGCGGGACGTCCGCCTGCGCAACATAGTCGGAGGCCTCCAACTGAATGACGGCGCTGTCACCCAGCGCATCGGCAACCACGGGTACATCGTCTACGCGATTGAAATACAGTCCATCCGTGATTGTGATTGACTCCGATAGATTGAGCACGCCCCCTTCCCCGATATAAACACCGTCGCCCATGCCGGACTGATTACCGGTGATGGAGGCCGCGCCGCGCATCGTCAAGCTGTCCCCGCTAGTTTTCAGGTAGACACCGCCGCCTATACCGGTATCATCGGATACGATGTTATCACAAATTGTGGCATTGTCTGTCATCGTAACCGTTGACTGCTGGGAAAACACGCCGCCGCCTGCTGTATTCGCCGCCGTATTCCCGCTGATACGTGCATTGCCAGCCATATTCAGGGTGGCTGCGGCTAAGCCAACGCCGCCACAGAAATACGCGGATGTGTTATCGGTAATCTGCGCATCATAGTCCATATTCAGGGTACAGCCTGTAGACAAAAATATCCCGCCTGCATAGCTCGATGCACCTGTCGCTGTATTATTTGAGATGGTAGGTGTATCGCCCTCACTCAGGCCCATAGTAACCGTACTGGCCCCGGCGGCTAGAACGCCAACGCCGGCATACGCAGCCTCATTACCTGAAATAGACGCCTGCTCTGTCATGACAAGCTCTGCGCCATACAAATCCACGCCAATGGAGCTGTTCGCCGAGATAGACGAATCTCCGCGCATGGTCACCGTACCGCCATAGGAGTATACGGCACAGTTGAGATGGACGCCGGTAATCAGTCCTCCGTTCATGATGAATGCGCCATTTGTGCTCTTAACTGCGTTGTTTGCACTGTTGCTGTAGACATTTTGCAAAACGGCACCGTCATTCATCACGAATGTGGATGCGTTCACATTGACCAACGTCATATATGCTCCATTCCCATCCAAAGTGGTATTCTCTAACGTCAATGTCGCACCACTTGTCACAGAAAACATGGTTCCGTTGGCGGCACCAACCCAGGTAATCGTAGCACCATCCGATATAATTTCGACATCATAGTTGATTGTATAGGTTGATGTTAAGGTCATGTCCGCTGAAATTGTAATAGCCGATTCACTATTTGTAATAGCAGCGCTGAAATCCGATTCATCTGAGACAGAAACAGCGCTTGCTGGTATGATCATGCACACAAAACATAAAACAAAAGCGATCAAAACCAACAGTGCAAAACTTTGTTTGCGCTTAAATATCATACATATACCTCCCCGGTTATCATATTCCGGGCGGGTATATGATGTTCATATGCATCATCGCATCCGCTATACAGCACCGATGGGCGGTGGGAACGGTTTCCACACCAGCGTGCCCGTAGAAGAAGCGGGAACAGCGTCACCGGCCGTTAACTTTCCCTCCAATTGCTTGAAGTCAGGTCTTGCTGCGGTATCCGTAAAAAATGCCGCATGCGTCGCGTTCTTTCTCCTGTTGGCGTTTAACGACGCGATAATTTCGTCAGCGGTCGTGATGCCAATTCCGTGTCCGTAATAAAGCGCGTTGGGCAGTACGATGACATTCTCACCCTGCCATTGCGGCGTTTGGGGATTCACATCGTAATTCATAAAATATCCCCTGTCGCCCAGCAGCATATCATCTACCTTTTCCGGCAATCCCACCTGATACAGGAGCGGCTCGCGGATGACCCAGTTCATCAAATAAATTTGCGGAAACGTTGCATTGAACAGTTTTGCCCCATAAACCTCCAGCAACGCTTTATAATACACAATCATCATTGCAGTGGCACACTCGGTTGCGTATCTGCCTCCATTGATAAAAATATCGTTGATTGCAGCGGCAGGCTCCGCCCCGCGCTTCAAGCCGAACCCACCGTTGCCGGTTCTGTCCCAATACCGTGGATTGCAGCGGGCATTGTGAAAGTTAGAAAAATTCAGGTCGCTATCATTGAGCGCATAGGCCGCATTGACAATTTCATTGCGCATATCGAGCTCAAATTTGAGCAAATTCAGGTCGTCGAACGGATAGTTTACACTGCTTTTCGACATCTGCTCCAGCAGCTTATTCTGTACGCTCGCTTCTGCAAACGTACGCTCTAATGTCGTGGTATCAAGCGGTGCACCCGCTACTGTAATCATTGTGCCACCTCCATTCCATTGTAGTCAACGCCCCATATGACCGGCCTTGAGGAATATTGGTATCCCAAGCCTGTAAAAAATAAAAACGGTTCATTCTTTTCCAGCCATTGCATAAAACCAGCTCTGTCTGTCGGCATGTCTGTGTCCCCACTGCCAGTTCCTTCCCCCATATTGAGCAGGCGGCGCGCGAGTGCGTCCGCATCCGCATTCTGTGATCCCAGCCGCTTTGCGACCAATTTAAGTGTTTCGGGATCTTTCGTTCTGAAGAACGACCAGATCAAATCGTGGATGCACTGCCCTCTTGCTTTGCGCGCAAATATGAGGTCACACACAATGGGCAGCACACGCTTCTCTGCATAGGTGTCAAGCAGAACCGAGCACACGATGTCCATTACTTTTTGAAACGTGCTGTCAAGCGCATGCGCAGCATGGCCTGTATGGAGCATCCAGAGCAATGTCTCATAAACCAAAACGCTGATCTCTGCGAGGTCAATATGCCGCCCCAACACATCATCTGCTACCTCGTCAATGATTTTAGCCGCAGTCATGTTCCGTGTGCTTAAATGCTCCAACAGATCTTCGATTTCCGGCATGAGCAAGTACAGTGTTGAGAACGTCATTTTTACATCATTGAGCAGTGTCAGCGCCCCCTGCTTGTCGTTTCGCCGCACATGTTTAAATGCATTGATACATGCATCATTGCCATCCGTTTCTCTGATTTGTTCTAAGTTTAGAGCCCCTTCTGATGAATTGCCTTCCATACAATACCCCCTGCATTTTGGCATTTTAGAATATATTGTTATATACTATTTAAAAAAGGGGTTTATGTCAGTTATTCTATATTCATCACCGTGATAAATTGGGGCAAACTATCTTTGAGGTGATAGCAATGGACCCGAAGAAGAAAAAGTTTCAAGAAGTGATTGACGGTGACATGGACAAGCCGATCTCAAAAACCTATCCCGTGATCGACACAGACCTCGCGCGTGATAATATTGAAAATGACATGCCGGCCGCCGATCTGGAAGATTTGTAGAGGAGGTAGTATGATGGCCAAAGACAGTCAATTGGATGCAAAACCTGTGCGGAAAAAGAAAGCGAACGGTGGTCAGACCATGGCGGAAAGCGCCTCTGACAACGGCAGCAACACCACAAAGAAGCAATCTGCAAGCCGCCATAAACCGGGCAGCGACAGGTAATGCTTGCACGAGCACAAAAAACAGCCTCGCCACAAGGGCGGGGCTGTTTTTTGGCATTTGCGGTTATCCGCGCGGCTTTGCCTTTTCTTTGGTGCGCTTTGCCTTGCCCTGGAGTTCAGGGACAGGGGGCGCGTCGTTTTTGGGCTTGGTGTGCGTGTATTCCGGGCGCTTCATACCCTGCTTTGCCATGATCAATCACCTCGCTATAGTTTGCCCGGAGAAACGGTTTATATAGCCGATATTACAAGCGTACAACCATGGTCGCAACAAAGGTCGCGTTATCATAGCTTCCATAAGCCTGAATTTCATCGCCCACAACCAGCTTGGAGAAAGAAAAGCTTCCTCCGCTGGTGGTCAGGTATTGCGCGTCACTTGCGTCGACGGTCACTACGCTGTCGCTGCCGGTATTATCCGTCACCTGAAGAAGGATGGTTTTGCTGCTGGTATTGGTATAAAGCACAGTGCCGGAAATCTGCGAGTTGCTGACGGCAGCTTTGTCAATCACAATGGAGTTAATCTCTCCGCCGTTAATCACCATAGAAATCTTATCATTTGGCTTAAGGGAGTATATATTCACCGTGCTGTTGCCCTGTGTGACAGAGATATTGCTTGTCAGGTTATAGGTCTCCGTCTCTCCGCTTGAAAGCTTGACCTCCATGGTCACGCCCTCCGTCGTGAGGGTAATGGTCGTAACGGTGCCGGTGAAATTGGCGCTTTGCGACGTCGCCTCAATATCGGTCACCTGATTGTAGCGCAGGGTAACGAGAACGGTATCGCCCGTACGCAGCTTATCAATCGTGCTTGACTTATCATCGCGAGTGATGTCCGGGAGGTCGGTCATGTCGATGGTCAAGCTCACAACCGACTCGTCATCGGTTTTCACATCAATGGTCGTCGTCGTGCCGTATTGAATGGCCGTGATGGTACCGGAGACCTCGCTGGCCGCCTTATAGGAGTCAATCTGCATCACCTCGCCGCCGGACAGGCGCACGGTGACGAAGGTGTTGGTGGAAAGATCCTTGAGCGCACAGCTTTCATCCTCATAGGAGTAAAGCGCAGACGAGTTGACGTCATACGTCGTGGAGGTGCCGGTGCTGCGGTTGGTGACGCTCACGGTTGACTTGGATGTCGACACACTTTTCAGGCTACCCTGAATATACTGGCTCGCCGTGTCTATGCTGGCGGTGGTGACGAGCCCGGTATCGTTGGAGATGCGCAGGGTGATATATTTCCCGGCGTAAGAGGAGGAAAACGTCCCGCTTGCGCCGTTGATGGTTACCGTGCTGTCGCTTGTCAGGGTGTAGCGGACCGTCACACCGCGCTTACTCGTCACCTGCACTGATTGCCCATCGGTTGTGGTCGTTGTGGTTCCGATAATGCCCTCCACGCGGGTGGTGCCGCCCGAAAGCTGCAGCATCGCCAAATGCCCCATGGCATCGACCTGACATACAACGTTTGCATAATCCGTGTCCGGGTCAATCAGGCTGTAATCCCCGACCGTGCTGCCCACCTTCACTTCGGTAAAGCGGTCGATGTTGTACTGCGCCACGCCGCCGGTGCTCAAACTCACTGAGACGGTGCGTGTGTCAATGTCCGCAACGGAGCCGGAATAGCTCGTGAGCGTACCGCCGATGCGCACCCCGGCAACCGCGCCGCCGGATGCAGACGCGAAATTGACACGGACGTACTGCCCTTCCTTGAGCACATTGTTGGATGCAGCGGGGATATTATATTGATAGATGGGTGCGGTCGATGGGACGGAAATCGTTTTTTCGCCGCTAAATTCGTTCTCAAGCGTCAGCAGCGTCGAGTCGGAGGAGCCGTCTGTGACGCTGGTGATCACGCCGCCCGTCCAAGCATAGGTTGTGTACTCGGAAAGCTCAACGGTAATACCCTGCTCACTCATAAAATCAAGCGCGCGGCGCAACATGGTCGCCATTTCCGCGCGGGTCAGCGAATCGGCGGGCAAAAAATAGTTTTTATCATTCCCCTTGATAATTTCATAGTTGCTTAGCACATAGACATAACGCTGGAGCGAGGGGGAGATGGCGCTCGTATCGACAAACGTGAGATCATAGCTGGACAGGCTCTCCGCGAGCGGCGCAAGCTGCATGGCGCGTGTGAGGTAGCGCACCGTTTCCTCTCGGGTGATGGATTTGCCCAGCTGATCCCCGTTACACAGGGTCTGAAGCTCTGCAAGGGAAATAATTCCGGTCTCCAGACAAACCGCCATTTCATCCGCAGCCCAGGAATAAAACGTGTCCGGCAGGATGCTCTGGAGCGTAGCATTCCAATCGGCGGCAATACTGGCCTTTGCCGTACTACTCAAACCGGTGGTACGGGAGCAGAACAGCAGTGCCTCACAGGTGGTCATCTTATTGTCGGGCCGAAAACTGCCGTCGCTGTAACCTTCGACGATGCCCTTATCGACCAGATACTGAATATCGTCCTTTGCCCAATGGCTTGCAATATCGTTCATCGTCGCCGCCGATACGGACCCCACCGCCAGCGAAACTGCCATGATGACAGCCAGAACCACACCCCAAGTGCGCCGCAATTTCAT
The DNA here is from genome assembly GCA_021201735.1 of Oscillospiraceae bacterium. GTDB lineage: Bacteria > Bacillota > Clostridia > Oscillospirales > Oscillospiraceae > JAJQEJ01. The sequence continues at coordinate 52,804 of JAJQEJ010000055.1, forward strand.
AAACCCTACCTCCACGCGTCCTCAAAATTTCGATCTTTCAATTTACATAATTGCTATATACGACAAATTATAGCGGTTCCTGACCAAAAAAGCAAGAGGAAGTACGGGAAAAAGAGGGAATCCCGCGCATCAATTTTTTAAATGTTACAAAAGTGATAAATTATGACGAAGCTTCTGATTTCCCCCTTGACTTTTTGTAGTGGTCTGTATAGAATATGCTTAAATCATTTTACTTAAAAATTTTTAACTATTTAGGCAGCCATGCTGCCGCAAAGGAGCGAAATACTATGTTTGAACAGGTAAAGAAAATTATTGTGGAAACCCTCAATTGCGATGAAAGCAAAATTACTATGGATGCCCGCCTTGCTGAGGATCTGGAGGCCGACTCGCTGGATGCCGTTGAGCTGAACATGGCGCTTGAGGAGGCACTGGGCTACGGCGTCTCGGATGAGGCACTCGCCGAGATGAAAACCGTCGGCGATATTGTATCGTGGCTGGAAAAGAACAAGGGGTAAGCCCATGGATATCAAAGACATACAGACGCTGATGGAGCAATTTGACCGCTCGTCCCTCACCGACTTACATCTGCAAACGGGCGGTGTTACCCTGTCGATGGGCAAGCAGAGTGGCAAGCAGTTTTTGGTGCCGGAGGTCTCTCCCGCCGCGCCATCTGCGGCAGAACCCGGCGTTAGCGCCGAGGCTACCTATATAAAAGCCCCCCTCGTCGGTACCTTTTATGCCGCCGCCGCCCCCGGCGAGGCCTCGTTTGTGCAGGAGGGCGACCACGTCAAAAAGGATGCCCCCGTCTGCGTGCTAGAGGCGATGAAGATGATGAGCCAGGTGCCTGCGCCGTTTGACTGCGTCATTGAAAAAATCCTGATCGGCGATGGGACGCTGGTTTCCTATGACCAGCCTATTTTTCAGGTAAAGGCGGTATAAATTATGTTTCGCCGTGTACTTATCGCAAACCGCGGAGAGATCGCGGTGCGGATCGTCCGCGCGTGCCGCGAGCTGTCGATTGAAACCGTCGCGGTCTACTCCGCCGCGGACGAGGGTGCGCTGCACACTCAGATTGCCACCCGCGCCATGTGCATCGGCCCCGCCAAGGCGTCGGAGAGCTATCTCAATATGTCCGCACTGCTAACGGTCGCACTGGCGACCCAGTGCGATGCAGTGCATCCGGGTTACGGCTTTTTGTCCGAAAACCCGGATTTTGCCGATCTCTGCGCCGAAAACGGGCTGGTCTTTATCGGCCCGCCCGGGCACGTCATCTCACGCATGGGCAACAAGTCCGCCGCTCGCGCGCTGATGCGGAAAAGCGGCGTCCCTGTCGTCCCCGGCTCCGACGGCCCCGTGACCTCTGTCAAGGAGGCGGAGGAAATCTCCCAACGCATCGGCTTTCCGGTGCTCATTAAGGCATCGGCAGGCGGCGGCGGGCGCGGCATGCGGCAGGTGGACACACTGGAGCAGCTCCCTACCCTGTTTGCTGAGGCAAAGGCGGAGGCCGAGGCGTGCTTTGGAAACGGCGAGGTGTATGTGGAAAAACTGATTGTGAACCCCCGCCACATTGAATTTCAGATTCTTGCAGACGCACACGGAAACGTCATCCACCTCGGGGAGCGGGACTGCTCCATCCAGCGCAAGCACCAGAAGCTGATTGAAGAATCCCCCTCCAGAGCACTCACAGAAGACCTACGGCAGCGCATGGGTGAGGCCGCCGTCAAGGCGGCGCGGGCCGCGGACTATCTGGGTGCGGGCACCATCGAATTTGTCCTCTCCTCCGAAGGAGCGTTCTACTTCATTGAAATGAATACCCGCATTCAGGTTGAGCATCCAGTGACGGAGTTCGTCACCGGCCTTGATCTCGTCCATGCGCAGCTGCGCATCGCCGCAGGGCTCCCCCTCTCCCTCACGCAGGAGGACATAGCGTGCAGCGGACACGCCATTGAGTGCCGCATCAACGCGGAGGATCCGCACCACGACTTCCGGCCCTCTCCCGGCCGAACGGAATTCCTCCATCTGCCGGGCGGCCCCGGTGTGCGTGTGGATACGGCGCTTTTTGCCGGCTGGGATCTCTCCCCGCATTACGACTCCCTCGCGGCGAAGATCATCGTCCACGCCCCCACCCGGCTTGAGGCACTGCGCAAGCTGCGCCGCGCGCTGGAGGAGCTGATGATCGCGGGATACCCCAACACCGCCGACCTCTGCTACCTCATCGCGTACGAGCCGGACTTCATGCGCGGGTGTTACGACACAGGCTATCTGGATACCCATCTGGAGCAGCTGCTGCAATTCGGTGAGAATTGCGTAAGCGGCGGAAAGGAGCATGCATAACGTGATCAGTCCGTTTTCACAGCGTCGGGAGCGCCTGATGGACCTCAAAACACAGCGGGAAAGCAAGGCGGTGCAGCGGAATGCGGCGGGTGCCTGCGCCGGCTGCGGCGCTGCAGTGGAGAAGCAGGCACTTGCAAACGCCGCCTATGTCTGCCCCCACTGCGGCAGGCACCACACCATCGGCGCGTACCTGCGTCTAAGCCTCCTGTTAGACCCGAATAGCTTTACGGAGCTGGACGAACATCTAACCGCCCCCAACGTCCTCAATTTCCCCGGCTATGAGGAGAAGCGCAAAGCCCTGCGCCGCAGCACCGGCCTCACGGAAGCGGTGGTGACTGCCACCGGCGCGATTGACGGGCAGCCGGTCGTGGTCGCAGTACTCGACAGCCGCTTTTTTATGGGCAGCATGGGGGTTGCCGTGGGGGAAAAGATTACCCGCGCGGTGGAGCATGCAACGCTGCATGCCCTTCCTCTCATTATTTTTTCCGCAAGCGGCGGGGCGCGGATGCAGGAGGGGATTCTCTCCCTCATGCAGATGGCAAAAACCAGCGCCGCGCTCGCCCGCTTCTCACAGGCGGGCGGGCTCTATATCTCCTATCTGACCCACCCGACCACCGGCGGCGTCACGGCCTCCTTCGCGTCACTTGGCGATATCACGCTCGCCGAACCCGGGGCCCTCATCGGCTTTGCTGGGCCGCGGGTCATTGAGCAGACCATCGGTCAGAAGCTGCCGGAGGGCTTTCAGCGCTCGGAATATCTGGAGGAGCATGGCTTCATTGACCAGATCGTCCCCCGCGCCGCCATGCGTGAAACCCTCTCCCTCCTGCTGCGCCTGCACGGAAAGGGGGATACATCCTATGGCTGAGACCCCCCCACGCACCGCCGCGCAGAAAGTCGCGCTCGCGCGGCACAGCGCCCGCCCCGGCACACGGGATTTTATCGACAACCTCTTCACCGACTTCTTTGAGCAGAAGGGTGACCGCCTCGGCGGGGAAGATCAGAGCGTTTTGGGCGGCATCGCCCTATACCACGGGCGGCCCGTCACGGTGATTGGGCACCACAAGGGGAAAAACCTCAACGAAAACCTCTCCTGCAACTTTGGCATGCCCAATCCGGAGGGCTACCGCAAGGCGCAGCGGCTGATGCGGCAGGCGGAGAAATTCTCCCGGCCCATCATCACCTTTGTCGATACGCCGGGCGCCTATCCCGGCCTGGAGGCGGAGGCGCGGGGACAGGGTGAGGCAATCGCCTCCACCCTCGCCCTTATGAGCACCCTCACAGTACCCTGCGTAAGCATCGTAACCGGCGAGGGCGGCAGCGGCGGCGCGCTGGCGCTGGCCGTTGCCAACCGCGTGCTCATGCTGGAAAACGCCGTCTACTCCGTCCTCTCCCCCGAGGGCTTCGCCTCCATTCTCTGGAAGGACTCCTCCCGCCATGAGGAGGCGGCAGCCCTCATGCGGCTGACCGCCGATGACCTGCTGGATCTGAAAATCATTGACGAGATCATTCCTGAGCCGGAGGGCGGCGCGCACACCGACGCGGAGGGCATCTACCGCGCGGTGGACCGCTCCCTCTCTGCACATTTGGCGCGCCTGCTCAAAAACCCGGACTGCGCTGAGGCGCGATACCGAAAATTCAGAGCGATGGGCGGGATTGTCTCCGCCGGAAAGGAGCTTCTTTGAACGGACTTCATATTGTATCCACCGGCCGCGCCCTGCCTGCACATTCGGTAACCAACGATGAATTAAGCCGCCACATGGACACCAGCGACGAGTGGATTTCTTCCCGCACCGGCATCCGCAGCCGCTATTTCTGCGACGGAGAGCACGGCCATACCCTTGCGGCAGCAGCCGCCCGCGAGGCGATGGGGCGTGCCGGTGTGGGGGCGGATGAGATCGGCGCATGCATCGTTGCCACCTTCTCCCCCGACTATACCGTCCCCGCCAATGCCTGTCTCGTACAGGCGGAGCTGGGATTGCCGGAAGACGCCCCGGCGTTTGACATGAACGCGGGCTGCACCGGGTTTCTCTACGCCCTGCACACGATGCGCGGCTTGCTGATGCAGAGTAAACGCAAATATGGGCTCGTCATCGGCGCGGAAGTGATCAGCAAATACCTTACTTATGACGACCGCTCCACCGCTGTGCTCTTCGGCGACGGCGCGGGCGCGGTGCTCGTTACGCTGGGCGAATACCTCTGGGACTGCCAGCTCGGCGTGCGCGGCAACAGAGAGATTCTCTGGGCGGACGAACATATCCACATGGACGGCAGCGCGGTCTTTCGCTTCGCCTCCGAGATGGTGCCGGTCTGTGTCAGTGAAATACTGGCGCGCAACAGCCTGACGCTCGCCGACCTGCGCTGGATTGTGCCCCATCAGGCGAACCGGCGCATCATTGAGCACGCGGCAAAGCGCCTTGGCGCGCCAATTGATTTGTTCTACCAAAATATGGACCACTACGGCAACACGTCCGCCGCAAGCGTTCCCCTCGCGCTCGATGAACTCGCATCCGGCGGGCTGCTCCAACCGGGCGATCAATTTGTCTGCGTCGCCTTCGGCACCGGCCTCACATGGGGCAGCGCATTGCTGGAATGGTAATCACAAAAAAAGAGAGGATGCTCCGAATGAGATTAGATGAACTGTTGGGCATTGAATTCCCGTTTATACAAGGGGGCATGGCTAACATTGCCACCGGCGCGTTTGCGGCGGCTGTCTCCAACGCGGGCGCGCTCGGGCTGATCGGCGCGGGTGGTATGGACACAAATATGCTGCGCGAGCACATTCAAATCTGCCGCGGGCTGACACAGAAGCCATTTGGTGTCAATATCATGCTCATGAACCCGCACGCAAAAGAGATGGCGCAGCTTGTCGCGGATGAAAAAATTCCGGTCATCACGACAGGCGCGGGGAACCCGTCGCCCTATATCGCCATGTGGAAGGACGCGGGTGCGAAGGTCTTCCCCGTTGTGGCAAGCGTGGCGCTTGCCAAGCTCGTCGCGCGCAGCGGCGTGGACGGCATCATTGCCGAGGGGACCGAAAGCGGCGGACACGTCGGGGAACTCACTACGATGGCGCTCGTCCCGCAGGTGGCGGACGCGGTGGATCTCCCCGTCATCGCTGCCGGCGGCATTGCGGATGGGCGGCAGCTTCTTGCCGCCTACGCGCTGGGGGCATGCGGGGCGCAGCTTGGCACCTGCCTGCTGGTCAGTGAGGAGTGCCCGATCCATGAAAATTACAAAAATGCCGTGATCAAAGCCAAGGACTCCTCCACCACCGTAACCGGGCGCATCGGCGGCATCCCGGTGCGCATCCTGAAAAACCAGATGACGCGCGCCTACCTCTCCCGCGAAAAAGCGGGCGCGGACAAAGAGGAGTTGGAGCGATTCACCCTCGGCAGCCTGCGGCGCGCGGTTTTTGACGGCGACGTGAATAACGGCAGCCTGATGGCGGGACAGGTCGCGGGTATGCTGGGCGAAATCCGGCCTGTACGCGCGATTCTGGAGGATCTGTCACAAGGCGCTATGCACCGGCTGGAAGCGCTCTGTGGAGAGGAGCGGAAATGATATGAAGCTCGCCTTTCTTTATGCCGGACAGGGTACGCAGCATGTCGGCATGGGGGCCGATCTCTATGCAGCCTATCCCGCCTTCCGCACGGTTTTTGACAACGCGACGACCGCATTCGATCTAAAAGCCCTCTGCTTTGACGGGCCGGAGGAGCAGCTGTGTGACACGCGCTACACCCAGCCCTGTATGGTGGCGTTTGCGGCGGGCGTCACGGCGGTACTGAATACCAAAGGCATCCGCCCCTCCATGGCCGCGGGCTTGAGTTTGGGGGAATACTCCGCGCTCTATGCGGCGGGCGTGTTCGACTTTGCCACGGTCATGGAGCTGATTACCTACCGCGCAAACGCCATGGCGGAGGCAGTGACGGACCGCCCCTGCGGCATGTCCGCCGTGTTGAAATTGGGCCGAGCACCACTGCAAGAGGTCTGTAAAAAAGCAGGCGAACGCGGTGTGGTGGAGATCGCCAACTTCAACTGCCCCGGTCAGATCGTGATCGCGGGGGACGCCGCCGCAGTGGACTACGCCTGCACCCTCGCCAAGGAGGCGGGCGCGGGGCGCTGCATCCCGTTGCATGTGAGCGGCCCCTTCCACACCTCCCTGATGCAGCCGGCGCGCGACGCGCTGCACGCGTATTTCCCAAAGGTGCTCTTTCAGGCCATGCAGTTCCCCGTCCTGTTTAACTGCACGGGAAACACCCTACAGACTGGCGAGGAGATTCACACCCTGCTCGAACAGCAGGTTTGCAGCAGCGTTTACATGGAAGATACCATCCGCCGGATGGAAGAAGCGGGCGTGGACACCATATTGGAAATCGGTCCGGGCAAGGCACTATCTGGATTTGTAAAGAAAACGGCACCCTCTATCCGCTGTTTTGCGGTGGAGACCGCCGAACAGCTGGAGGCGGCCGCGGCTGCCATCAAAGGAGAAAACGTACTATGACAATGACAGGAAAAACTGCGCTGGTCACCGGCGGCAGCCGGGGCATCGGCAAGGCAATCTGCCTGGAGCTGGCCCGCCGGGGTGCCAACGTGGTGGTCAATTATGCCGGGAATGCCGACGGCGCGGAGGCAGTCGCCGCAGCCTGCCGCGCCATGGGCGTGCAGAGCATGACGGTGCAGGCAAACGTTGCCGACTCCGCCGCCTGCAGCGACATGGTAAAGCAGGTGGTCGCGCAGTTCGAACGGCTCGATATTCTGGTGTGTAACGCGGGCATCACGCGCGACAATCTCGCCCTGATGATCAAGGACGAGGACTTCGATGCCGTGCTCGACACCAATCTCAAGGGCGCGTTTTACTGCATGAAAGCGGCGTACCGCCCCATGATGAAGCAGAAATATGGCCGCATCGTCGCCCTGAGCAGCGTAGTCGGCCTGCGCGGCAACGCCGGACAGGCAAACTACGCCGCGAGCAAGGCGGGATTGATCGGCATGAGCAAATCCTTCGCAAAGGAGCTCGCCGGACGCAACGTCACCATCAATCTGGTCGCGCCCGGCTTTATTGAAACCGACATGACCGACGCCCTGCCGGAAAGCGCCCACGCCGCCCTTAATGCGTCGGTACCGATGGGTCACCCGGGGACGCCGGTGGATGTGGCAAACGCAGTATGCTTTTTCGCCGAGGCGTCGTCCGGCTATATCACAGGGCAGGTGCTCTGCGTGGACGGCGGCATGGCGGTATAAAACCATAGCGAAAGGAGTGAACACGGAACATGACAGCCAATACACAAAAACGCCGGGTTGTGGTCACAGGATATGGCTCTATCACGGCGATTGGATTGAATGCGGGGGACGGCTGGGCGGCGGCCAAGGCCGGGCGCTGCGGCATTGTACCCATCACCGCATACGATACGACGGATAGGAAGGTCACCGTCGCGGGTGAGGCGACCGGTTTTGTTGCGGAGCATTTTATTGAGGCCCGCGAGGTACGCAAAATGGACCGCTTTACCCAATTGTCCGTTGCCGCCGCCGACGAAGCGATGGCGCACAGCAAGCTGGACATGGACACGGAGGACACCACCCGCTGCGGCTGCATTGTGTCAAGCGGCATCGGTGGGCTCTCGACCCTGGAGCATGAAATCCTCAAGGGGGATGAAAAGGGCTATGACCGCATCTCCCCGTTCTATATCCCCATGAGCATCACGAACATCGCCGCCGGTCACATCGCCATCCGCCATAAGCTGCAGGGGATGTGCTCCTGTGTGACGGCGGCCTGCGCAGGCGGCACGAACGCCGTGGGCGACGCGTTTCGTCACATCCGCGACGGGTATGCCGACGTGATGGTCTGCGGCGGCGCGGAAAGCGCCATCACCCCCTCCGGCATGGGCGGCTTTACCGTGATGAAGGCCCTCTCCACCGCCGCCGACCCCAACCGCGCCTCCATCCCCTTTGACAAGGAGCGCAGCGGCTTTGTCATGGGCGAGGGGGCCGGTATTCTGGTGCTCGAGACGCTGGAGCACGCGCAGGCGCGGGGCGCAATGATCCTCGGCGAGGTGGTCGGCTACGGCGCCACCTGTGACGCGCACCATATCACAGCTCCCCTGCCTGACGGCGCAGGCAGCACAAGGTGCATGCAGCTCGCGCTGGAGGATGGGGGCCTTGCGCCGGCAGACATCGGCTACATCAATGCCCACGGCACCTCCACCCCCATGAACGACCCGTGCGAGACCGCCGCAATCAAAGCGGCCTTCGGCGCACACGCGGATCAAATCCCCGTCAGCTCCACAAAGTCTATGACGGGACACCTGCTGGGCGCTGCGGGCGCTGTGGAGGCGATCTTCACCCTGCAGGCGCTGCTGGACGGTTTTCTTCCCCCCACCATCAATTATCGGGTGCCGGATGAGGCGTGCGACTTGGACATCATCCCGAATGTCGGCAGAGCTGCGGATATCCGCTATGCCATGTCCAACTCCCTCGGCTTCGGCGGGCATAACGCCGCCCTCGTCTTCAAAAAATGGGAGGGGTGCTGACATGGAGCTGAATATCCAGCAGATTATGGAGATTCTCCCCCACCGCCCGCCGATGCTGCTCGTAGACAAAATCACCGACTACGAGCCGGGAAAGTTCGCCGTCGGTATTAAGTGCGTGACGATGAACGAGCCGTTCTTCGCCGGCCACTTCCCCGCCTATCCTGTCATGCCCGGCGTACTGATTATGGAGGCGCTCGCGCAGACGGGCGCGGTGGCGCTGCTATCTATGCCGGAGTATCAGGGCAAAATCGCCTTTTTCGGCGGGATTAAAAACGCCCGTTTTAAAAAGCAGGTTATCCCCGGTGATGTGCTGGAACTGCGCTGTGAGCTGACCGCCCAGCGCGGCCCGGTCGGCTTCGGCACGGGGGTGGCCCGCGTAGACGGTAAAGTTGCCGCGCAGGGCGAGATCACCTTTGCCATCGGCAAATAGGGAATCACCGGAAACTGGAGGTGCGCCATGCTGGATGACGCGTTGAACAAAGTCTATACGAAATTTAAACTGCAGTTTTACCGCACCATCTTCGGCCGCTTCCAGACGCGCGAGGCGAGCCTGACCACGGTGGAGACCTTCTGCATGGAGATCATCATGTCGCTGGGGAAGCCTACAGTCAATGAGTTTTCCCGCTATGTCGGCATCTCCGCGCCGAACGCGGCGTACAAAATCAATAGTCTTGTCCAGAAGGGCTATGTTTTAAAAGAGCAGTCCATCAATGACAAGCGGGAGTATTTTCTCATACCCACACAGAAGTTTTATGACTACTATAATATCAGCTACCGCTATGTCGTCACTGTGACGCAGCGTATTCGAGAACACTTTCCAAGCGAGGACGTCGCGCAATTGGAGCGCATGCTGAATATCATCTCCTCCGAGCTGATGCCGGAAATTGAACAGCCCACCATCAGCTAACTGGCACAAAAAAACACCCTGAACCGGCTTTTGTCAACCGGTTCAGGGTGTTTTTTCGATCACTGCATCAAGCAGTTCATGCTTCCGTGGTCTCTTCTGTCGCCACTTGTGTGGGCTCCTCTGTGACAACTTCCGTTGTCGTTTCTTCTGTGGTTTCTTCCGTTGTCGCTTCCGTGATTACCTCTGTGGTTGCTTCCGTAGTCTCTTCTGTGGCCTCTTCTATGGTCGCCTCTACGGTATCTTCCGTGGCCTCCTCCGCCGCATCCGTTCCGCGCGTAAAGCCCAGCACGGCAATGGTGTTGACCACGTCCGTGTCCACGTCATAGGAGACAATCACCGTATCGCCCACTTGGAGTGCATCGGTAGTCAGCGCGGTCTTCTCCCTGTCGGCTGCCTTGACAATCGACGTATCATCGGTAAAGGTCAGGGTCAGCGTCTCTCCCGAGAGTTCCCGCGCACTTGTGCGGCTGCCACCGAACCCACCGCGCATGCAGTGACCTGTCGCGGATGTATCATCTGACGCAGATGCGTTCATGTCCATGCCACGACCTGCGGGCATTGTCTTCCCTTCTGTTTGCATAATGCGCTCCGCACGCACCGGCTTCTCCTCATCAGTCAGCTGTGGCATACCGCTTTTCCGGCTACCGGTGGAAGCCTCATCCCCCGATTGTTCCTGCGCCATGTCCTCTTTCGCCGGACGCTGTGCGTTTGACTTCTGGACGCTTGGGGGGGTGCCCTTCCCTGTTCTCTCCGGCCGCGACTTTGTCCTTATATTATGGCAGCGGTATGTGAACTGCATGTGAATAATCCATAAAGTTTGCCAATCAGTTCATTGCTCGTGGATGAGTCTGTTCAGCTCGTCCATAAACGTGCTGATATCCTTAAACTGGCGGTACACCGAGGCAAAGCGCACATAGGCGACCTCATCGACACTGCGCAGGCGCTCCATGACCATTTCGCCGATCACGGTGCTGGGGATTTCGGGCTGCATCTGGTTATAGATGGCCTGCTCCACCTCGTCGGCGATATGGTTGAGCGTCTCGAAGGTAACGCGGCGCTTCTCGCAGGCGCGGATCATGCCGTTTAGAATCTTGCTGCGGTCAAAGCTCTGGCGGCTGCCGTCCTTTTTGATGACCACAATGGGCATCCGCTCCACCGTTTCATAGGTGGTAAAGCGCTTTAGGCAGGACAGGCACTGCCGCCGCCGCCGCACCGTGGCGAATTCGTCCGCCGGACGGGAATCGACTACCTTACTCTCGGTATAAGCACAATAGGGACATTTCATTTTTCCAACTCCTATCGCCCCAGAGGGGGCGTTTTTTCGCCTACATAATGGGGATGCAAGTTATACGCTCAAAAGCGGCGCGCCGGAACGGAGCAGCTCCGTCAGCGGCGGCCCCCATGGAATGCACTCAATCCCCTGCGCGGTCAGCGCATCCTCCACGCCAAGCTCGTGCGCACAGGTCACGCAGGCGCTCAGGTGCACCCCCGCGTCCCGCATTGTGCAGAGTCCTGCACGCACCTCCTCATTTTCCGCAGAAAGCTTTGTCGCCCCGCCCCAAATGATGACGGTCACAGCCTCCCACCACCCCTTTTTCATACTGTTCACGGCGTACATTTTTACCATCTTGTCAAAGGTCACCACCTCCGGGCTTGTCCAGAGAATGTGCACATGACCTGTTCCTGTCCCGTTCATACAATCAGCTCCTTTATTGCCGCGCAAAGCGCGTTCATATCTTCATCGGTACCGATGGAGATGCGCAGATAATCTGTAATACCCGGCCTGTCCCAGCGGCGCACGAGGATACTCCGCGCCCGCAGGCCGTCAAAGAGCACCTTGCCCGGCACCTTCGGGTGGGCGACAAAGAGGAAATTGGCCTGCGACGGACAGACGGTAAAGCCCAACGCGCGTAAGCGCGCGGCGACCGATTCCCGCGTGTGCACCACCTGTGCGGTCGTCCTCGCAAAATAGCCCCGGTCGAGCAGTGCCGCAGTGCCGCCCACAATGGCAAGGCGGTCAAGTGTGTAAGAATTGATAGAATTTTTCACACAGGAGAGGGCGGCAATCAGGCTCTCGTCCCCCACGGCAAAGCCCACCCTCAGTCCCGCGAGAGAGTAGGATTTCGAGAGGGTACGCACCACCAGCAGATTCTGAAACTCCTCCACCAGCGGCAGCGCGGACACACCGCCAAACTCCACGTACGCCTCGTCCGCAATCACAACGGCGTCCGGATTTGCCGCAAGCACCGCGCGCAGGTCATCAAGCGGCATCCCCCGTCCGGTCGGTGCGTTTGGGTTTGCGAGCACAATGCCGCCTGCCGTCCCTGTGCAGTAACCGGCGGTATCGAGTACAAACCCCTCCTCCAGTGGGATTATCTCAAACGGTATCCCAAAAAAGGCGGTATAGACCTCGTAAAACGAATATGTAATATCGGCAAAGCGGATCGGCGCGCGCGCCGGATCGAAGAACGCCTGAAACGCGAAGGCCAGCACCTCATCCGAGCCGTTGCCCGGAAAAACCTGCTCCCGCCGCACGCCATATACGTCGCACACCGCGTCGCGCAGGAGATCGGCCTCCGGGTCGGGGTAGCGCCGCAGCCCCTCCCCCGCCGCGTCGGCAATCGCCGCAAGCGCTTTTGGGGACGGTGGATAGGGATTTTCGTTGGTGTTGAGCTTAATGAGCTTCCCACCCTTTGGCTGCTCGCCTGGTGTGTAGGGGACAATGTCCCGTATGCGCGCGCTCCATAGACGCTTGTCTGGTTGGGTCATTTCGCTTCCTCCTCACGCAGGATTTTCCGGATACTCTTTTCGGCCTTGGCACGCGGGAGCATGACCTCGTGTCCACAGCCCTCACAGCGCAGGCGGAAATCCATCCCCGCGCGCAGCACCAGCCATCTCTGCGCGCCGCACGGGTGCTTTTTCTTCATCAGAAGCGTGTCCCCCACGCGTACATCCATCGGCATGCTATCCCTCCGCGCCTCATTTCCATATATTATAACCAACTTACCGCCCCTTTGTCAATTCAGGCGGCGCAATTGCATATAGTAATTTATCCAAATTTTTCTTAAAGCAAAAGCAGGGGGAAACCCGAAAGGATTGGTCACAGTGACAAAACACATCGCCCCAGAAGGACGTCTTTTGACAACACCGGAAAATCAGGCCGCCTGCGCCGACCTGCACGCCCTGCGCCGCGCCATGGAGCGCGAGGAGATACTGGAGGGCACTGCGCTGCTGTGCGACGCGGCGCGCAACCTACATGTTCAGCTTGGAGATTACATGGGCGTGATCCCGCGTGAAGAGACGGCGCGCGGCATCGCGGACGGCAGCACGAAAGAGATTGCCATACTGACCCGCGTGGGTAAGCCGGTGTGCTGCACCGTACTTGGCATTGAGGAGCACGACGGCACGCCCCTGCTGCGCCTCTCCCGCCGCCGCGCGCAGTCCATCGCCCTCACCCACCTGCGCTCCACGCTCACAAGCGGTGCGATCCTTCCCGCCACCGTCACCCACCTCGCCTCCTTCGGCGCGTTTGTGGACATCGGCTGCGGCGTCGTCTCCATGATTAGCATTGAAAATCTCTCTATCTCCCGCATTCCGCACCCCTCCTGCCGCCTGCATATCGGGCAGGAGATTTACGCCGCCGTGCTCGGCATGGACGCGGCGGGTGAGCGCATCTACCTCACACACAAGGAGCTGCTCGGCACATGGGCGGAGAACGCCGCGCTCTTTTCGCCGGGCATGACGGTGTCCGCCACGGTACGCGGTGTGAAGGATTATGGGCTTTTTATGGAGCTCACCCCCAACCTTTCCGGCCTTGCGGAAGTGCGCGAAGGGATTATGGACGGCGACCGCGTGTCGGTCTATATCAAGGCCATTGCCCCCGACCGGATGAAAATTAAACTGCTCGCCATCGACAAGCTCCCCCCTGCTCCGCCGCAGCCGCCGCACTATTTTCTGCCCCCGGAGGGCCGCTTGACCCACTGGCGCTATGCCCCTGAACACTGCGCGAAGCAGGGGCAGGAGACCAATTTTAGTTTGATATGACAAAAAAGACTGTTGCGGTACGCTGGCCGCAACAGTCTTTTTTCAGCTTCTCAGGTAGCGCTGCAGGGTTTCAATCAACTCCTTAAAGTCCAGTGGTTTACCAAGATGGGCGTTCATCTGGGCATTCAGGCATTTTTCAATGTCCTCGCGAAAGACGTTGGCCGTCATCGCAATAATCGGTATTTTCCCCGCCGTGCGCTTGCCGGAATTTCGGATGGCCTGTGTTGCCTCGTATCCGTCCATCTCCGGCATCTGTACATCCATCAGGATCAGATCATACTTCTCCGGGGCGGCGATATACATCTCTACCGCCTGCTTCCCGTCGACCGCACAGTCAATCTGCAGCTCCGTCTCTGCGAGCATCGCGATGAGGAGTTCGCGGTTAATGGCCACATCCTCCGCAAGCAGGACACATTTCCCCAGAAAGATGCCTGCGATGTCAAGCTCCTGCTGAACGACGAATTTCACCTTATTATGGCTAATACATTCATTGATGCAGTCAACAATTGGGGACGGGAGCAGGGGCTTTGCGATAAATCGGCTGACCCCCGCCTGTGTTGCCTCCTGTTCCAGATCCGACCACTCCGCCGCCGAGATCATAATCACAACCGTGCCTTCCCCGTACTGCGCGCGGATCTTCCGGGTCAGCTCAATCCCGTTCATCTCCGGCATGAACCAATCCACAAAAATAATATTATATTCTTTTTGTGTGATCAGCTCACATGCTTCTTTTCCGCTCTGTGCTGTATCACAGGGCAGACCCAAAGCATGGATGATATCGGAGACATGCTCCAGCTCCTCCTGCATATCATCTACAACCAGAATATGTATTTTCTCCCAGTCTACGCTCTCGCTCAGTTGGCTCTGGTACACGCTGACGCCCCGCTCTGTCAAAATAGTGAAGGAGAAGTTTGACCCCACGCCAAGTGTCGTTTCCACATGAACCTCTCCACCCATCATCTCCACCAGCCGCTTTGAGATGATCAGCCCTAAGCCGGTCCCGCCGTATTTTTGCGTAATACCGGCGTCCGCCTGCTCGAATGCCTGAAAGAGATTTTTGAGCTTATCTTCCGCAATGCCAATCCCGCTGTCAATCACCTCAAACTGCAGTGTAACGCCCGTCTGATCCTCTGCAAGCTTGTGGACGCGCAGCTCAATTCTTCCGCCATCCTCGGTGAATTTCACAGCGTTGGAGAGGAAATTTGTCACCACCTGCGCCAGTCTCAGCTGGTCGGATACAATGGCGTGCGGGACATCCTTATCCACTTTAATAATAAAGTTCTGTTTTTTCTGATCAATCCGGAAGCTGATCACATTGCAGATGCGCTGTAACACGCGCTCAAGCGGAAAGTCGGCATAGACAAGCTCCATCTTGCCGGCCTCAATTTTGGACATGTCTAAAATATCGTTGATAATCCCGAGCAGGTGGTTGGACGCGTCCTCCACCCGGCTTAAATAGTACGATATCTGCTCCAAATCGGTGCTCTTTCGCGCAAGGCCCGTCATGCCGATAATGGCGTTCATCGGCGTGCGTATCTCATGGCTCATTCTCGACAGGAAATCGCTCTTTGCCCGATTGGCAGACGCCTCCAGCTCCCTTGCGTCTCGCAAGTCCTGTTCCAGCTTTTTCCGCGCGGTGATGTCCACCGCTTCCTGTAAGTGTACTTTTCTGCCGTCTGTCCACTCTATCATGGATTCCCTGTTTTGCAGGTATCGTCCGCTGCGCTGTTCGTAGTACTCCCACATAATGGGCTCTCCCGGCTGCTGGAACAGCCGCACCAGGGGACAAAACTCGCAGCGCGCGTCCCGACCATGGTAGACCTTCCAGCATGGCATTCCGGTCGGGTCGTAGTGGACGCCGTAGGCGTCATTCATATTTTTATTCGCAAACAGCACATGGTCGTTGTCCGGGTCTGTGACAAGCAGGTGAACATCCATACCGCTGAGAATTTCAAAAAACTTTTGGTTCATAATCTCCATCTCAGGATTTTCCTTGGCCTCTCTTTCCCGCATAACGCTAACCCCCATATATCACTAAAAAACCGTTCGTCTGTAGGCCAATTATACCTGATAATGGCATCAACCTCAAGCAAAATTTCGCGTTTTCACATTTCATTTTATTTTTCCTTCCGTGGATATGAACGAAACACTTTACAGATAATACCATTCAGTGTAAAATTGAAATATATGGCATTTTATGTAGGTTCTAGAAAAGGAGTAGGGAATATGAATGCATATTTAAAACTGGCACAAGAACATGCTGAAGAAATGACCGCCCACCGCCGCTTTCTGCACGCCCATGCGGAGGTCGGATGTAATCTTCCGGTAACCGGAGGCTATATTATCCAGCAACTGACCGCGCTGGGGTATCATCCCCAACGCATCGCCCCCGGCTGCGTGACCGCATCCATCGGCAAGGCGCACGGCAAGACCATCCTCCTGCGCGCCGACTGCGATGCGCTGCCAATGCAGGAGGAGAGCGGTCTCCCCTTCCAGAGTGAAAACCCCAGTGCTGCCCACACCTGCGGGCACGACATGCATACTGCCATGCTGCTCGGCGCGGCGGCGCTGCTCAAAGCGCACGAAAGTGAGCTAAAAGGTGAGGTGTGCCTGCTGTTTCAGCCCGACGAGGAGGGCCTTACAGGCGCGCTGCGCGCAATTCATGCGGACGTGCTCGACGGTGTGGACGCCGCCATGGCCCAGCATGTCTATTCCGGGGTGGAAATGAAAGTCGGCACTTTTTATGTCACCTACGGCGTGGCAATGGCATCGCAGGACCGTTTTCGCATCGAAATTATGGGACAAGGCGGCCACGGTGCCATGCCTGACAAGACGATAGACCCCATCAACGTCGGCGCGTATATCCATCTCGGCCTGCAGAGCATTGTTGCGCGCGAACTGGACCAAGCGCAGCCTCTTGTCATCACGGTCGGCCGCTTTACCGCCGGTGACGCCGCCAATGTCATACCGCAGACTGCCGTGCTGGAGGGAACCATCCGCTGCTTCTCTGCCGAAATGCGGGCAGAGGCGAAGGCGCGTCTGACGCAAATCAGCACCGGCATGGCGGAGGTTTTCGGCGCGAAATGCACTGTCACCTTCCCCGTGGAGGCGCCGCCCAACATCAACAACGACAAAATGGTGACCGACATGAGCAGTTATATTATGGAGATGGGCTGTCCTGTCGAGAAGATGGCACCCGCAATGGGGAGCGAGGATTTTGCATTCATTGCCGAACGTGTACCAAGCGTCTTTTTTGCCATCGGCGCGGGCGGAGACGACCCGGCATACCGGCTTGCCACAAATCACAATCCGAAGGTGATCTACAACGAGGATTGTATGCCCTATGGCGCGGCGGCGCTGGCGTGGTGCGCTGTGAACTGGCTCAGGGACAATAGCAAATAGGCCCATCTGTCCGCTTGACAGCGCCACAGGCAGACCATATAATAGTGATATTCTTGGGGGGTGATGATGTGCCTGACAACCGCGCGAGCGGCGTATTGCTGCCGGTCAGTGCACTGCCCGGGCCCTACGGCATCGGCACGATGGGGCGGGCAGCGTACGATTTTATTGATTTTCTCGCCAGTGCAGGACAGCGGTATTGGCAAATACTTCCACTCTGTCCGCTGGAGGCGGGCAATTCCCCCTACATGTCCCCCTCCTCCTTTGCAGGCAACCCCCTGCTGCTTGACCCGGAGGCGCTCGCGGAGGAGGGCCTGCTCACAAAGGATGATTTGGAAAGCATTCAATGCGGCAATCCAGACCGTGTGAACTACAACGCGTTGCGTATCAACCGCACGGCGATCTTCCATCACGCGTGGGAACGCGCACAGACGCAAACGCGCTATCAGGACGAGCTGTTCGCCTTCACAGAACATGAAAAGGGCTGGCTTTCCGACTATGTGCTCTTCATGTCCATCCGCGGCGCACTCAAGCATGCACTACTGCCGGACTGGCCGGAGGATATCCGCCGCCGCACGCCGGAGGCTGTGACGGCATACAGCCATTCCACCGTTGAGCGCGCCGCATATTACGCCTTTATGCAGATGCTCTTTTTCCAGCAGTGGACAAAGCTGCGCGGCTACGCAAATCAAAAGGGCATCTCCATGATCGGTGACCTGCCCATCTACGTCTCCCCGTACTCGGCAGACGTATGGACCTCTCCCGAGCTATTTTTGGTGGACGATAAACTCAGGCCCATCCGCGCCGCCGGTGTGCCGCCCGACCTCTTTTCAGAGAGCGGGCAATACTGGGGCAATCCCATCTATAACTGGCCCCAGCACAAGGCCAGTCACTACGGCTGGTGGCGGCGGCGCGCCATGCATATGGCGCGGCTGTATGACACGGTGCGCATTGACCACTTCCGCGGCCTGCACAGCTACTGGAGCATCCCCCAAGGCTCCCACACCGCCGCGGGCGGCCAGTGGGAAAAGGGGCCGGGCATGGAGCTTGTGGATATCCTGCGCAACGTCCCCGGCCTCAACCTGATTGCCGAGGATCTGGGTGACCTGGATCAGGACGCACGCGACTTCATCGACAAAAGCGAGCTGCCCGGCATGCGGGTACTCAACTACGCCTTTAACGGCTGCCATGACAGTCCTTACCTCCCCCACAACTGCCCGCCGCGCTCCGTCATGTACACCGGCACGCACGACACCGCCACCTTTATGCAGTGGCTCAACACCATGGCAACCAAAGAGGAGTACAATTTCGCCTGCGACTACCTGTCCCTGCGCGAGGACGAGGGCTACGGCTGGGGCGCGGTGCGCGGGGCATGGGCCTCCCCCTCTAACCTTGCCATCGCCCCCATGCAGGATATTCTCGGTCTGGGTGCCGACGCCCGCTTCAACGTCCCAGGCACCTGCGGCGAACACAATTGGAGCTGGCGCGTGCGGGGCGAAGCACTCAACGAGGGCGTGTCCGCCCATCTGCGTCAGCTCACGCGTACTTATCAGCGTTTCTAACACAAAATCCGCGTAATTGACGGCGAATCGCCAATTACGCGGGTTTTTCTTATTCCTGTGTAAACCCCGCCACGCCAAATGAACCGGGGCCGCCGTGGGTCGAGACGACACTGCCCGTCTCAAACCAGAGTATCTCCTCAAACCCCGCCTCCTGTGCAAGGCGGGTGACATTTTCGCGCACGCTCTCCTCAATCCCGAAGGTATAGAGCAGGGCAATGACGCGCTTATCAAAACGGTTTGTCTCCGTGAAGTCGCGAAATACCTTTTGCGATACGGCCGCCATGGAGCCGCGGTATTTCCGCGTGGAGACCAGAACGCCGTCCCGCACTTCAATCAGTGGCTTGATATTCAGGATCTGCGCCCCCAGAAACGCGGCGTTGCTGACCCTGCCGCCCGCTTTGAGGTACGTCAGCGTGGACGGCACGAATGCCATATGCACACGCCCATGCAGATCCGCCACCAGCGCGTCGACATCAGCGATGGTTGCGTCCTGATTTGCCTCCAGATAGCGTGCCACCTGCAAAATAAAGATCGCCTGTCCACCAGAGACGCTTTTGGTATCGTAGCTCGTGACGTAGTCCCGCCCCTTCGCCGCAATCTGCGCGTTTTGATAGGACGAGGTGGTCACCGCCGAATAGGCAAGATAGATCAGGTGCTTATCCGGATAGCGCGCGTGCAGCGCGTCAAAGCACGCGGCAAAATCCGCCGGCGTGCTGGCGCTTGTCTGTGGCAGCTTGCCCGTTTTTTTGTAGTAGGCAAATAGCTCGCTCGTCGGAAAGGTTCCGTCCACCTTTGACACATCGCCGAACAAAATATGCATCGGTACGATGGTGATGTCATACCGCTGCGCCATTTCAGCGGGAATATCCGCCCCGGTCTCCGCCAGAAAAATATAGTTCCCCATACTATGATTCGCCTTTCATTATCTTCATCGATCTTCGTTGTATTTTATAACACATTATGTAGTTTTCTAAATTATATTACTCCAATACTATACTATAAATCACGCCATTATGCAAGCCTTAATTGATCAGCTGACACAAGAAGCCCTCCAGCAGACGGATGTATTCACCGAATCTGCCGGAGGGCGTCTCGCATCTGTCAAATCACGCCTGATATGCGGCGATACTTCCGCTACCGACAGTATGCTGCAGAAACACTGGTAGCAGAGTACCCTGGCGTTCCCGTCGTCAGTGTATACTGGAGAAATCCTCTTGGATGACTGACATAATAATAATTGACGGTAGAATTAAACAGCGAATAGTCGATCCCCTCCAAAAGGTTCTGGGAGATAACGGTGCCGCCAAACCCTATACACATGGTCGTCGGCCGGTCAATTTCAACGGTTTGAATGCACACCGGATCACCATAGCCAAAATAACTGCGGTTGATATCATACGCATATTGATAGCAGACATCTTTGGCGCTCTCCACCTGTACCATATTAGGGCTATGCGTCAATTCAAATACATCGGTTTCCATTTTAGATGGCATCTTCAGCCACTCAAATCCTGCGGATATAATATATTGATCTTCGCTTTCGCGGTATGCCTGCACATAACAGGTTAAACAGCCGTCGGAGGTTGTTTCCTCAATTCTGTCTGAGTCGCCAATCGAAAGCTCCGAAATTGGTAATTCCAAGCTGCTCAGCTGATTCAGGCTGTTCACTGTTTTGGCCTGCGCCGTCTGCGGAATCAGCTGTAACACTAAGACAGCAACCAGTAGCATACCGCAAATTTTTGCCGCTCTTTTCATCTTGCCTTCATCCTTCCTTTATTGATACGGCAGCATCAGATATACACATTTATGTTATACTACTGCGATGCACATTATACAAACAACAGATTGCTAAGTCAAGGATGAGACGCTATATTTTCCCTTATCATCCATGTCACTTCATGGAACTTTCTTGCAATCAGGCATTGTTTCTGATACAATGATTGCAGGTAATCTGCACAAAGGTGAGGAGGGAGTCAAATGAGAACCCTATATAAAATTCTGCTGATTATCGTCGCGTTGATCTGTCTCATCTTTTCAATCGGACTTTTAGCCTGCTATATTCCCATCCCATATCTGTCCGATGTTATTTCCACAGCCCGGATGGCACAGTGGCTAACCGGATTCAGTATATTCCTGTGTGCGCTGTTTCTGGTTCTTCTGCTAATCGGGATTTTTATCCCGACTAAAATCAATCAAATGACCTTTCCCAAGGAAAAAGGCGCACTCCAGTTTTCCAAGCGGACGGTAGAATCCACTGTCAGGTACAGCTTTGCGGATGTGGATGGAATTGTCTCCACAAAGGTGCGGGCCAAATTCGGGCGCCAGCCGGAGAAGACGAGAATCTACGTCACGCTGGTGGTCAAAGACGTTACCGGTTTGGTTCAGCTTTCGGAAATCGTCCAGCAGAAAATCGAGGCGATACTCAGTGCCTCCTTAGACATTACCGTAAAATCGATCAACATCCGGGTATCGGAGTACCGGCCCAATGAACCGCTGCGAAAGGACAACAACAAGCCGGAGCCGCCGGAAGACCAGGAATACCTGTAGTGATGCAAAGTGAGGTGTAACGGGATGCAGATATGGAAGCGTTACCGGTGGCGGCTGATCCTGACGGGGTTGGGCCTGCTGGCCGCCATATTGTTCATGACACTTGGTTTCTGGCGCACCGTTCTCATTTTAGCATGCTGTGGTGTCGGCTTTTTTATCGGCATGCAAATTGACAAAGGCCTCCATCTCCCCCAGTGGCTGCACGCCCTGTTGGATAAATGGTCATAGCCCTTCCCATTTTATAATAGAAAAGAGGTCATTTTTATGGCAGAACCAAAAATTGAAGTTGACGACCGGTTAGAACAAAATCATTCCCTCTCGTTTGACGAAAAAGTTCTCAAAAAAATCGCAGGCATTGCGGCCAGCGAAATCAGCGGTGTTCTGGCGATAAGCGGAACGCTCTTTTCCGGTATCACTGACCGCTTAAAAAGCGCGGACGACCCCACCAAGGGCATATCGGTCGAGGTCGGAAAAAAGCAGGTGGCGGTAGAAATGAAGGTCGTCTGCGAGTACGGACGGAACATACCTGAGATCTTTCAATCCATTGTAAGCGCCGTCAGCACCGGAATCAAGGAAATGACAGGGCTTGAGGTGGTGGATATCAAGGTGCATGTCGCCGACGTTCTTTTAAAGCAGGACTTTGAGCGCAAAAAGAAAGTGGCGCTATCCAAGGAACTTGATCCGGATAGCCCTGCCGATGAAGTGGAAGCGACAGAAGAATAACATCAACAACAGATCACGGGCGCGCCGCAGATTGTTTCTGCGGCGCGCCCGTTCAGCCTGTCAAAGAACGGCTGCTTTCATCAGGCGAAAGCAGCCGTTCTTGTGC
>JAJQEJ010000037.1 GCA_021201735.1 Oscillospiraceae bacterium
ATCTGTACATTTTTTAATTGCCACTTTTGTTCATTTTATCACTGACACTGACACTCCTGCGCCTGATCGAAATGCAGCTGGAAGATCGTGAGCTCCGAGGAGCTGGCGACGGCGAGCTTCTTGCGCAGCTCCTCCATCTGACCGGCAAACTCCTGCCGCTCCCGCTCGATACGGCTCTCTGCCTGTTCCTGCGCCACGCGCCGGGCCGCGAGCTCCTGCTCGGCCTTCCCTTTCGCCTCCTCCGCCTTTTGCTTTGCCTTCTCTGCCTGCTCAATCTTCTTTTTGAGCTTCTCCTCCGCCTCCCGCCGGGCGGCGTCCGCGGCGGCCTTGACGGCTTCCTCGTCCGCCACCGTCTCCACGGCCACGTCGCGCGGGGCGTTCTCCAGCTCCGTCAGCTGCTCCCGGAGCCGTGCCAGCTCGGCGGCGGCGCTCTCCGCCTCCGCCGCCGCTTTTTCCCGCTCCGCCTGATACCCGGCGGCGCGCGCCCGCTCCTCCGACAGTTCCTCCCGCGCCGTCTCCGCCGCCTGCTGCGCCTCATCCCGCGCGCGGATCGCCGCCTCCAGCTCCCGTGTGGACATCCCCTCCACATCGTGCGATTCCACAAACTCCTCCCGCTCGTCCTCCGGCAGGGCGAGGAGCTTCAATGCCTTGGTATACGGCAAATTCCCAAGCGTTTGCGATTTTGCCTCCGGCCCGAAAATCCCCAATTGAGCCGCGCCGTACTCCTCAAAAATCCGCATAAAATTGTTTGCGGTGGACTGCGAATACCCGACCTGCTCTTTCAGGTAATTCCCCCACGCCCCATGGGGGAGCATCGCCTTCACCTCCACCAGCCGCCGCCCGATCTCCATGGCGTACTCCAGCACCAGCTGCTGTGCCTGCCTGTGCAGTACCCGGATCTCCGCCGTCACCGTCTCCACAGTGCGCTCTGCCGGCACGACGGTTTCTCTGTTGACCATATCATCCATCTTGCAATCTCCTTTCCGTTACGCGGCGTCCGTCCGCTTTTTCTTTCGTCCGCCGCCTGATACCACAGCGGCAAGCCATTGCTCCACAAATTCCTTTACCTCCGGATATTCCATATAGCTTTTGTTGTGCTCCGTCCGGCACTGGACCACCCGCTTCCCCTGTAGCTCCAGTGTAAAATACGGCGTGTCCGGCTCTGAAGCACGCCGCACAAAGAAAATAGCCGTTTCTCCGTCCGCCATACGCTTGACGTATCCGCCGACACAGTGATGCAGCTGTTTTCCCTCTGCTTTTAATTCCTCCTGCTCCCGCGGCGGCCGTATCAGCAGGCCGCCGTGCCGCCACGCCCACCGTTCCAGCTTGGAAACCTGCGTTGCGAATTTCTCCTGATCCGCTTTGTTCTTGTCAAAGTTAATCTGTTCCATGGTTCTCGCGTGCGCCGCCCTGAGATCGCGCGGAAAAAGGACCTGCCGGTCTGTCAGGTCAAGCTGCAGCTGCTCACACTCCTGTATGTAATCCCGGTACGCCCTGTCTGCTCCACAGCCCGCCTGATCGCCCACATACGCGACAATCTTGCTCAGCTTGGCGTACCGTGCCGCCCCCGCCAACAGCTTGAGATCCACATCGGCATCCAGCAGCGCGGGCAGCTCGCTCTCCCGCAGCGCCCCCTGCTCCTTCATCCGCCACAGCTCGCCCGCCCGCCAGACCAGCTGCATGGTCCACTCCGCAGGCCGTTTCAGCTTGAGCAGGCGCAGCGGAAAGCGGAAGCAGTCCTTCAGCCCGCTCTTTCGGTTCCACAGGATTGCGTTGCGGTAATTCTTCTCTATGCCCCTCACCCGTTCAAACACCAGCCCCCTGTAGCCCGCCTTCCACAGAAATTCCATGACCGGGTACCGCGTCCAGTCCAGCGCATAGCGAACAACATTGTGGTAGCCGTATCCCCCGTCTCTGAATTTATCTTCCGCCGTATTGTAATAACCCGGAATATCGGCATACTGCAATCTGGTACCGGCCACAGCGGGCACGATGGACGCAGCATAGAACTGATAGCTTCCGTCGTAAACCTCCACCCCGCGAAACCGGGTCCATTGCTCCATATTGTAACGTTTTGCATAGCTGAAATAGTTGTACTTATACTCCCTGAGCCATCGTGCCGCGCAATATCCCCGCGCCGCGTACCGCCCAAACTCCTCCAGCCAATCCGATATGCGCGTATACTGCGCAGTGGGATCCCGCTTCAAATGCCACTGGCGAAAGAACACCGTCTCCCCGTCCGTCCCCTGCTGCGCCGCAATCATGTTTGCAACATAGTCGGCTCTGCAGGATGCCCCGCCCGATAACACACAGAGCGTCGGTTCCCCGCAGGACGGACATGTTACCCGTTCACTTTGCCGGAAACGCTTGGCCGTCGCGCGCACCTCGTTCCCGCAGAGATAACAGAGCCCGCGGATATTACCCTTTTTATAGACCAGCGTGTTGTCCGTCGCTAGGATCTTCCGGCGGATCCACGCCTCCATGCCCTCCGGCAGCGCCTCAGGGCACAGGCTCACCTCCTCGTCCAGCAGCTCACCCCGGCGGCGCAGGCTCGCCACCTTCACTGCCGCAAGCGCCTCCTCTATCCAGTCCTCCAGATTATCCATCTGGTGGTTTTTCGTCTCTTTCGTACCAAGCCAGCGGGCAAGCTTCCCCTCGTCCTCTTTGGATATCTCCGGGTAACAGGTGCGCGGCGAGCAATAACAGCTGCTGTGCATACAATCCGTAAGCGTTACCTGCTTCCCCGTCTTGGACGCGTCAGACAGCACGCATACCTCCGGCCCGGTCTTCGTGCATACGGCGCGAAAGGCCGCGGTGCTCGCGCACTTCGCGCTGTTCATCACAATATCAACCACCAGATAACGCGTGTGATCCACCACCGGCAGCGCGACGGTCACCCGGCAGTCCGTCCGACCACTGCAGCGGTATCCTTTCGGCCACGGCATGTTCCGTATTCTCTTATCCATCTTCATACAGCCACCTCTACAGAAAACGGCTCAGATCCAGCGCAATGACGTTGCGCTTCTCCGGTGCCTGTGGGGGGACGATGGCCGCGCCATCTACCGCCGCCTTGGTCCTGTCCCGCACAGCGGTATCCCCGGCAATCCCCAGGTAGGTATCTACAGCCTCAAATACCTCCCGGTCCGTCACAACGCCGACATTGCCCGCCTTTTTCTTCCGCGCGGCCGCTTCGATTACGGCCATTGCGCCGAACAGTGTCTTCCCGCCGTCCACCACCGCGGCCGCCGCCGCGTCGTCCCCACAGCGGTCAATGATATACTGCCCCACAATTTCCATATAGGCGTTGTTGGGTTCCTTCTGCATCTCCATATTGATCGCGACAACAGCGTCATCCTGCTTGCTCATGCCTGCTGAACCTCCTTCTCCTCTTTTCGTGGGCACCGTTTATGGAGCCGCTTCGTCGCAAAATACAATCCGTACCGCAACCCGCGCTGTGATGTGATGTCAGGATGTGTACAGAAGTTTCCGGCCGGTTTGCCGCCTTCCGTCCAAACCCTGCCGTACTCACAGCGCATACAGGGATGGCGCTCCGCATCCGGGTTGAATTCCATCATTCGCGTTCCTCGCTCTCTTCCACAACCTCATCCATTGGGCCAATATCTGTCACCTCCAGCACCATGGCCGGCGTTTCATCTATGAGCTGATAGCTTCCGATTCTGTAATGAAGTCTGTTTTCAACGTCAACCACCACAACCCCGATCAGATCCTCCGCCCCAAACCGTTTCAGATATTCTATAATTTCTCCGCATTTCATCGGTCATACCTCCTTTCCCACGCACCGGCTGCAAAGGTCATCCTCCACCCAAGCGCACCCGCCATCACAGGCGTTGTGCTCGGTGCAACCGCATACACGGCAGCGCTTTGTCTCGCTCAGCAGATTATCCAGCACCGGCATATGCGACATGACCGAAGTATTCGCGTGCAAAATTGTCGGCGCGTTCGCAACCCGGTCAAGTATGTATGCCCAGACTATTTCCGGCGTCGGGTCGTGTTCCGCCCAAAACGCACGGCACTGTTCCTCAGTGCCCTGAACCCACGCGGTAGTACGGGCAAATTCCGCAATCTCACCGACCAGCTCACGCGCCCGCGCTGGAAACTTCCCGTCCTGTTCCGCCTCCAGCAACTCCAGCATCAGCGGCTGCAATTCCTCTATGCTTTTCATGCCACGTCTCCCCCTCTCCTCATATCCTTACTGCCAGCCCAACCGGCTCCCGTTTCACGCCGACCAGGTACCATTCCCCTCTGGTGTGGCTGTATTCCGCCCGTGTGTTCACCCACGTATCGTTTACGTTTACGTCCATCGTCTCCCCGCAGTGCAGCCCCCCGTAGGTATCGCCGTCGTCAAACCGGATATCCATGCGCTGCGCGCGCGTATTATAGATCAAAATTCCCTTTTTCATAATAGCTCCACCTCCGCGTCAACCATATTCCCGTCTACATCATAATCCAGCGTCACCCGCAGCCCACGCACCGGAGCCCCGGTCACGCTGGAATACACGCGTGTCTCCGTGTATTCCTCCACGGTGCGCCGCAGTAACTCCGGCAGCGCCGTCTCCCGCGCAACGTCCCCGGCGTGCAGCACCAGCTCCTCCAGCACCGCCGACCGCATCCCCGGTTCCAGCGCCTCAGCCGGAACGTCGGGGTCCGGCCTCTCCGCCTGCGGGCGGGTGATTGCACATCCGCCGTTCATCGCCTTTTCTCCATCGTCTGCGGGAGGCGGGGTGCTCGCCCCCGCCTCCCCGCCTGTCTCCCTGTTTTTGCTCCGCCTCAGCCCGCGCTTGCGCAGGTACGTCTTGATGGAGTTCACGCTCGCCCCCGTCTCCTCCGCGATCTGCTCGGCGGGCCTCCCCTCCAGAAACAGCGCCTCCGCGCGCGCCGTGTCCCATTTGATCATATTTGCCATGTCGGTCTCCTTTCTCGCTTTCCTGCTTTTTATGGTGCACCCTTTCCCGCCCGGGCACGGGCGCACCTGTTCATAGTGCAAACGGTACATGCAGCAGTAGCTGGCCGCGTCCCAGTCCACACACCCGGCACACGGGCTGACCGGTTGTTTCACGCCCACTGTGTCACCGCCCCATCCCCGGGCGCTTGTCCGCCCGCCGGATCCCCGCCTTCTCGCGCGCCAGCTGATCCTCCACCCGCTGGCAGTCCGAGCAGTACCGCTGGGTGTCCCCAGCCGCGCCGAACTCCCGCCCGCAGCGCTTGCACATCGGCTTGCGCACAGGCCCCAGCCGCCGCGCGGTGCAATCACAGGCGATCCTGCTCCAATCCTCCGCCACACCCCACCGCCGCGCGGCCTCCACGGTGGCGCTGTCCGGCCCGATGGAGGGCACGATCACCGTCGGGAAATCCGGGTGCTTCACCTCATAGTTCTGATACCGCGCGTCCATCTGTATCCCGTTCATGCCGTCTCGTCCTTTCCGTCCGGCGCGGGCGTAAAGGTGCATTCCCGCGCAATGTCCGACCACTGAACGCCCCACCGCCGCGCCGCGTCCACGACAGCCTCCAGCTTGTCCCGCACACATAGCACCGTGACCGCTCCATAGTCCGGGTGGCTGACCACCATATCCCTGCGCTCCACTCGGCACGTACGTTGAATCTTATATTTCATGACGTTCCTCCTTGCTTTTTCGTCTCAAACAGGTTATACTAAATACATACTCAGCTTTCTCTTTTTTCTCTCTTTTCCCGCCCGGTGAAGCCCTGCTTCGCCGGGCGGCTTTCTTTTTTGATCTTCATGCCGCGCGCCCGTGCCGCCACATCCCGTGCAGCGCCCCGCCGAGCAGGGCGGCGGCGGTAAATATCACCGCAAGCTGCATTTTCATGCCCTCCCTTCAACAGATAACCCCGCCCCTGTGCCCAAAGAACACCATCCCCACCAGACACGCGGCGGCCTGCATGGCACCCTGTAGCAGACCCACACTGTGGCAGTCCATCGCGCCGACGCTGCCGACCAGCAGCGCAAGGCACACCCACATCAGGGCGGGGGAACAGCGGCGCAGGAGCCTGTCCGCGCTCCGATTCACCCCGCGCCCCCAACGCGCCGGACACACTCCCGCGCCAGCGCCACGTCCCGGTCTTTCATTGCCCGCGGCTTGGACGCCTTGTAAACCGAAACCACCGCGCAGTCCCCGGCAATCGGCTCCGGCTCGCGGAGCGCCAGACGCAGCACGTACCGGATCGGCAACCGCTCGGCCTCGCCGTCCGCCCGCCGGAGCAGGCGTAGCGACGTACCGATTTCCACCGTCTCCAGCGGCCCGCCCAGCAACTCCTCCAGCTCGTAGAGCGGCTCGTCCTCCGCCACCGTATGTAACGCGCCCGCCGCGCCGCCCTGAAACAAAAGCACGTTCATTCACCCTGTACCTCCTGCAATGCCGTCAGCAGAGCCTCCGCACAGGTACGGCAGATGCGGATCCCGCATACCTCCTCCGCGGCCTCGCCGCAGCAGACGCACCCCGGCGCGTACTTCTGGTCGCCGTCGGTGTACAGCTCCAGCGCCGCCCCGTCCAGCCCCATCGTCTTGCGCAGCTCCCGGGGAATCACCACCCGCCCCAGATCGTCTATTTTCCGTATCATTCCTGTCGCTTTCATACCGCTTGTCCTCCTTACCATTGTTTTGTAGTGCTCATGCTGCCCAGCCCTTTTTTGATGCCTTCCGCGGCGGGAAGTATTTCGCTATGTCCTCATACGGCATGGGCAGATCATCAGGGTCAAGGTCGTTAAAATAATCAGCAATTGCATAAATGTCATCCATATCCCACGGCTTATGTGCCAACATCCGCTTTGACACGTAGTCTGTACTGCGATTAATGATATCCGCAAGGGTTGTCTGGGTAACGTTGTACGCAAACATTAACTTGCGCAATTCTTTGTATTGCCTCATCTGGACTTTCCTTTCTATATGGACTCTTATCCTCTTGAAAAATTTGCCTGATTATGATAGAATCAGATTATTTTAAAGAGAAAGGTGTGTATTAGCGTGAAAAAACTGTTACTATTTGGTTTGCCTGTGGCACTGTGCTTAACGTTAGCGGCTTGCGGTGATGGTGGAGGTGCAGATCCTAGCGCAGATCCCAGCCCAAGCGTGCAAGCATCCATGGATATCCCAGAACTGAGTCCAACGCCGGAACCGGTATCAATCCCCGAAGCAAATTCAGCATCCACCACAGATACAGAAACTAACATTACAACCGGACAGCGGAACGCGTTAAATAAGGCAAAAGAGTATTTAGCATTTACTGCGTTTTCTCATGACGGACTGGTTGAGCAACTGGAATACGAAGGCTACTCAAATGAAGAAGCCATCTATGGTGCCGATAATTGCGGTGCCGACTGGAATGAGCAAGCCGCCAAGTCAGCTGAAAACTATTTGTCCATAACATCTTTTTCGCGGAGCGGTCTAATTGAGCAGCTTGAGTTTGAGGGTTTCACCCACGAACAAGCGGTTTATGGTGCCGAAGCAAACGGATACTAAGACAGTTCACTCTTCCCCTCCTTTCCTGCCCCTTCCCGCTCGGGAGGGGGCTTTCGCTTTTTTACGTTCGACAATACAGTAAAATATTAGATTTATTTTCCTGTTTTTTCTTGTTTTGTCAAATCGGTTTCGTTGTGTCCACCTCCCGCTCGCCGGGCGGGGGCTTTAGCTCGCTTGCTTAATTTTTTTGAACAGCCATAAAAGATCATATTGCTGAAAATAGGATGCCTTCACCATCAACGCCTCTTCATACGTCCATGATGATGTACCGGAAAGTTTGTTTTGGACAGTATTCCTGTGAAGGTTCAGTGTATCCGCTAGACTATCAATTGTTACTTGCTCTCTGTCCATTGCGCTTTTCAAGTTGCTGTACATAAATACACCTCCAATCTGTGCGTTTGTCAAGATCATAGTAGCATCAGTCTGTGCGTTTGTCAACATCTTTTTGTTCATTTGTACAGATTTTTATTGACTTGAATATTTTTGCATGTTAGTATGATCTCGAGGTGATAACATGGCAATTGGCGATAAATTAAAGGAACTGATGGATGTGAAGCAAACAAATCCAAATCAGCTCTCGATAAATTCAGGTGTTAATGTAAATACGATATACGGCATAATACGGAGAAATAATAAAAAGGTAAATCTTGATGATTTGATGGCAATATGTGATGCGCTTAACGTGTCAATAAACTACTTTGCTGACAGTGACCTTCAGGACGAATCATCTCGTATTAACCCTGTCAGTGCAGATGCGGATTCACGCAAATTTCCTCCTGATAAAAACTTCTCGTTTTCCCCATCTGAACAACAGCACATAAAAAAATACCGCGCTCTTGACAAGCGCGGTAAAGAGATGGTTGATTTAATTTTGAATGACCAGTACAACCGATATGCGGACGCACCTTCCGATGGCATGACACTTGCCGCGGCTCGTGGCGGCGGGATTATTCCCGTAAGACAGTCCGACGTGGACGCCGCAACCGCCGAGCACATCGAGGCCCCCGAAGACCCTGATCTGTAATCATTTCCAGTGAATTGTTGACCTATATGCTGCTACTATGTAGCAGAGGTGGTTATAGTGCAATCGGCATATGGGAAATACAAATACGCGCGAAACGCGAGCTGGTCATTTTTGATTGACCACAGCATTCAGGCCTTGCCGGTTTCCATATCAAAAATTCTGCGCGCGGACGGTATCAAGCTGGGCCGCTACAGCGAAAACACAAAACACTTCCACGTGAATAACCTAACGCACCTGACCCAAAACGACGGCTTTACCGTTTTAGACGCCGCCGGGCGGCTCTTTGTGTACTACAATGACGCCGCGTCCATACCGCGCATCCGGTTCACGCTGGCACATGAGCTGGGCCATATATATCTGGGCCATCTGAATCCGAAGGGAGGGTATACCATACTGAACCGCGAGCCGTCGTCGCAGGATAACCCGCGCGAAATGCAGGCCAATGTCTTTGCATCCCGTATTCTGGCCCCGGCCTGCGTCCTCTGGCGGCTCAACATCCACGACCCGGCCGATATTGCCGCCCTCTGCGGCATCTCCACGCAGTCTGCGCAGTTTCGCGCCGCGCGCATGGAAGTGCTGTACCAGCGCGAAAAGGAATGGCTGAAAACCTGTGGCCGCTCCTGCTTCTTGCAGAAGGAAAAAGAGCGCATTGTTCTTTCTCAATTTAAAGATTACATAGAACAAAGATCAAAGAAAAACGGTGTCCACAAATAAAAGATCTTGACCGGTAAGATTTGGACACAATTTGTCAATAAC
This sequence comes from Oscillospiraceae bacterium, assembly GCA_021201735.1. GTDB lineage: Bacteria > Bacillota > Clostridia > Oscillospirales > Oscillospiraceae > JAJQEJ01. Next base: position 9,276 of record JAJQEJ010000037.1, read on the forward strand.
GCCCCCGGTGTAACCAACACCGAGGGCGGGGAAGGAAAACACTATGGGCTTGAGAACAAACACAGCGCAGTGGCTTGATAAATACCAGCGTTGGCAGATAAAGGTGCAAAAAGACGGTGAACGGAAAACATTTTACTCCAGCCGACCGGGCCGGGCCGGGCAACGCGAGTGCAACGCAAAGGCTGATGCTTGGCTCGATGGTGGCATTCAAGCCTCCAACAAATATGTACGCAATTATTTCGAGCAATGGTTGCAGGAACTGGAGGTAACGACAGGAACCGCACATCACAGTCAATATTCCGGATATTGGAGAACCCGCATAAAGCCCAAAATAGGCAATTTAAAACTGGATAACCTAACCGAGCAACATCTCCAAGCTATCATTAACCAAGGGCACAAAGACGGGCTTGCAAAAAAGACATTGATGAATATTCGGTCTTGTCTGGTCGCTTTTATAAAGTACGCCCGCAAATGCAAAGCAACGAATCTGCACCCGGAAGATATCTATATCCCGCGAGGTGCAAAGGTTAAGGAGAAAAAAATATTGCAGCCGGACGGCATAAAGACGCTGTTCACCAAAGAAGATTCCCTTTATCTTGGCAAAGTGGAGTTTGAACCACTTGTTTTTGCTTGGCGAATGCAAGTACTTACGGGCCTGCGTCCGGGTGAACTTCTCGGGCTAAGATGGGATGATATTAATTTTAAATCTCAAACGATCTCAATTAAAAAAAGTATTAACCGGTTCGGTGAAGAAACGACCGGTAAAAATGAAAACGCCAGACGGAAATTCAAAATGATGCCCCTTGTAAAAGATTTGCTTCTTGAGTATAAAAAGCGGGTAAGCGTACTGTCGCAATCGGTTTTTAACGGCAGGGGAGGGGAGCCGTTATCTCAAAGCGTATATTACACAAGATGGGGCAAGTATCAGACGTATAATAATATCCCTAAAATTTCACTGTATGAGATACGACACACTTTTGTATCTATTTTTAAAGATTTACCTGAAGGTTTGATGAAACCAATCATTGGGCATAGCGTAAATATGGACACCTATGGAACATATGGGCATGAGGTAACCGACGATATGGAACGGGCCGCTTCGCTTATGTCTGATCGGTTTAAAAAAATCGTCGGGGAATAGCAAGTGGGTTATTCGGTGGGTTATAACAGCCGCAAAAAACCTTAGAGCCGTTGCGGCTCTAAGGTTTTTTGTTGGTGCGGATGACGGGACTTGAACCCGTACGTCGGCTGACACACGCCCCTCAAACGTGCCTGTCTACCAGTTCCAGCACATCCGCATCCATAATTTGGTTGGCGAAGTATGGCCAGATACGCCACACGAACGCAACGCTTTACCATTATAACTGCATGGTGACGGTTTGTCAACTGATTTTCGCAAAGGCGCAAAGGAATTAAAATCACACCTTCCTGAGAAAAATTACTTGCATCAATGGATAAAGTGTGCTAAAATATTTGGGCATATGATTACACACACCCGCGGGACAGGGCGCCATGTGCCGGAGACGGTTGGCGAGCCCTTTTGGATGAACCGGGTGGAGGGATCAACAAATAAAGGAGGCATATTATTTCTATGGCAGTCGTATCAATGAAGCAGCTTTTGGAGGCTGGCGTCCACTTTGGACATCAGACCCGCCGCTGGAACCCCAAAATGGCAACCTATATCTACACAGAGCGCAACGGTATCTATATCATCGACCTGCAGAAAACCGTCAAAAAGCTGGAGGAGGCGTACAATTTCGTGCGCGATCTTTCCCTCAACGGCGAGTCGCTCCTGTTCGTCGGCACCAAGAAGCAGGCGCAGGACGCAATTAAGGAAGAGGCGACCCGCGTCGGCATGTATTATGTCAATGCCCGCTGGCTCGGCGGCATGCTCACCAACTTCAAGACCATGCGCGGCCGTGTCGACCGGCTCAACCAGCTCAAGAAGATGCAGGAGGACGGGACGTTCGACATGCTCCCGAAGAAGGAAGTCATCAAGCATCTGGGCGAGATTGCAAAGCTGGAGAAATACCTCGGCGGCGTGGCGGAGATGCGCCGGCTGCCCGGCGCGCTGTTTGTCGTCGACCCCCGCAAGGAGCGCAACGCGATCAACGAGGCGCGCAAGCTGAAAATCCCCATCGTCGCCATTGTGGATACCAACTGTGACCCCGATGAGATCGACTATGTTATCCCCGGCAACGACGACGCAATCCGCGCCATCAAGCTCCTCGCGTCGGTTATGGCAAACGCCATACAGGAGGGCCGTCAGGGTCAGGACGCGGAGACACCGGAGGAAGCACTTCCCGCAGCAGCAGAGAATGCGTAATGCGGCTTTTATATCGGCGCGCCCGCCCGCACGCGGGCAGGCGCGTTGATTTTGTTTAATTTAATTTGGAGGTAATGTGATTATGGCAATCACTGCGAAAGACGTACAGCGCCTGCGCGAACTGACCGGCGTGGGCATGATGGATTGTAAGAAGGTACTGACCGAGGCCGAGGGCGACATGGACAGAGCCGTCGAGCTCATGCGTGAAAAGGGCCTTGCCGCGTCCCAGAAGAAGGCGGGACGCATCGCCGCCGAGGGCATGGCGTATGCCGCCGTCATTGACGGCGTGGGCGTTGTGGTGGAAGTCAACGCCGAAACCGACTTTGTGTCCCAAAACGAAAAGTTTGTCGACTTTGTAAAGGGTATCGCCGCGGTTGTGTCCAAGGAGAACCCCGCCGATCTGGACGCACTGCTCACAGCGCCCTACGGCAACGGCCACACCGTGCAGGAGGAGCAGCAGGAGATGGTGCTTGTCATCGGCGAGAACATTCAGATCCGCCGCTTTTCCCGCCACACCGAGGGCGTGCACGCGCCTTATGTCCACGCGGGCGGCAAGATCGGCGTGCTGGTAGACCTCAAGGTCTCCGCCGGTTTAGAGCAGAGTGAGCAGGTGCTGGAGCTCGGCCGCGATATCGCGATGCAGATTGCGGCGCTCAAGCCCGCGTTTCTCGACAAGAGCCAGGTGGACTCCGCCACGCTGGACCGTGAGCGTGAAATCCTCACCATGCAGGCGAAGGAAGACCCCAAGAACGCCAAGAAGCCCGCGGAGATTATCGCAAAAATGATCGACGGGCGGATCGGCAAGTATTATAAGGAAAATTGCCTCCTGCAGCAGGATTTCGTCAAGGACAACAACGTCTCCGTTGAGGGTCATATCGCGGCGACGGCAAAGGCACTCGGCGGTGAAATTTCCCTCATTGACGCCGTCCGCTTTGAAAAGGGCGAGGGGATCGAGAAGAAGGAAGAGAACTTTGCCGAGGAGATTGCAAAACAGCTCGGCAAGTAATGATTTGAAATGATGAAAAGCGTCTGAAGCAGTCTTCAGGCGCTTTTTCTCTCTGTACACACGGAGAAGGAGGTTTGGACCATGGCAAAAACACTGGTTCTGGCGGAAAAGCCCTCAGTGGGGCGCGAGCTCGCGCGGGTGCTCGGCTGCAAGCGCGGCGGGGACGGCTATCTGGAGGGGGAGCAGTATATCGTCACGTGGGCGCTGGGGCACCTCGTCGAGCTGGCCGCGCCGGAGGTCTACGACAAGGCGTGGGAAAAGTGGGATCTGCTCACGCTGCCCATGCTGCCCACGGAGATGAAGACGGTGGTCATCAAGGAGACGAACCGGCAGTTTCGCGCGGTGCAGAGCCTGATGAAGCGCGGCGACGTCTCGTCGCTCGTCATCGCCACCGACGCGGGACGGGAGGGCGAGCTTGTGGCGCGCTGGATTATGGAGAAGGCGGGCTGGAAAAAACCCGCCAAGCGGCTCTGGATCTCCTCGCAGACCGACAAGGCAATCCGTGACGGGTTCCAGAACCTCCGCCCCGCGGCGGCCTACGACAATCTCTATCACTCCGCCCGCGCGCGCAGCGTGGCCGACTGGCTGGTTGGCCTGAACGTGACCCGCGCGCTCACCTGCAAGCACAACGCCCAGCTCTCTGCGGGGCGGGTACAGACGCCGACGCTGGCCCTCGTCACCGCGCGGGAGGAGGAGATCCGCGCCTTTGTCCCAAAGGACTACTACACCGTGCGTGTAAAGACGAAGGACTTTACGGCCACTTGGCGGGATGCAACCGGGCAGGCGCGCCTTTTTGACCGCACCCGCGCGGAGGATATCTGTGGGCTGGTCGCTGGCAAGGACGGCGTACTCACCCAGGTCAGCCGCACGGTCAAGACCGTCCCCCCTCCCCCGGCCTACGATTTGACGGAGCTGCAGCGCGACGCGAACAAAAAGTACGCCTACTCCGCAAAGGAGACCCTGTCCATCATGCAGTCCCTCTATGAAATACATAAGGTGCTCACCTACCCCCGCACCGACTCGCGCTATATCACCGACGACGTCGTACCCACCCTGCCTGAGCGCCTGCGCGCCGTCGCCCTGGACGAATACCGCGACCTTGCGCGCAGCATCGGGGCCAAACGCCCTTTGCAAACGCGGTATCTGGTCAACAACGCTAAGGTGGGCGACCACCACGCCATCATCCCCACCGAGGAGCAGCCACAGCTCTACCGCCTGAGCGGGCCGGAGCGAAACATCTACGACCTGGTGGTGCGCCGCTTTCTCGCGGTGTTGCTGCCGCCCGTGACCTATGAGGATATCCGTTTTGTCTTCACCGTGGGAAAGCAGCAGTTTCACGCAAAAGGCAAGGTCATGAAGGAGCAGGGCTGGAAGGCCGCCTATACCCGCGGCTACACCCTTGACGATGAGGACAATGAGGAGGGCGAGGAGGAGCAGTCCCTCCCGCCCCTGCATCAGGGCGACCGCGCAAGCGTCCTCTCCGCCCGCGTGCTCGACGGCAAAACGTCGCCCCCCAAGCGCTACAACGAGGCTACCCTCCTCACCGCGATGGAGCACCCCGGCACGCAGGTGTCCGACAAAGAGCAGAGCCGCATTCTGGAGGAGACCGGCGGCCTCGGCACCCCCGCCACCCGCGCCGACATCATCGAGAAGCTCTTCTCCTCCTTCTATCTGGAGCGGCGCGGCAAGGAGCTGGTTCCCACATCGAAGGGGGTGCAGGTGGTGCGGCTCGCCCCCGCCGACCTGCGCTCGGCCCAGCTCACCGCCCGCTGGGAGAAGCGGCTGGCCGATATCGCCGCGGGCAAGGAGCAGGAGCGCCGCTTTGTTGATGAGATGCGCCAGTACGCAAAAAAGCTTGTCGGCGAGGTGAAGGCGAGCGAGGGTACCTACCGCCACGACAACATGACGCGGGAAAAGTGCCCCGACTGCGGGAAATTCCTTCTAAACGTCAAGGGCAAGCGCGGTGTGATGCTCGTCTGCTCCGACCGGGACTGCGGCTACCGCCGGAACGTCACCCAGACCACCAACGCCCGCTGCCCGAACTGCCATAAGAAGATGGAACTGCGCGGCGAGGGCGAAAAGCAGCTCTTCACCTGCGTCTGCGGCTACCGCGAACGCCTGTCCGACTTTAAAAAGCGGCGGGAGACCGGCGCCGCTGGAAAGGGCGAAGTGCGCCGCTACCTCGAAAATCAGCAGGAGGATAAGGGCAACTCCGCCCTCGCAGACCAGCTCGCCAAATGGATGGCGCAGCAGGGCGGGGAGAAGTAAGCCATGAAATTTGCTATGTTATATAGCTGCGGCAAGGATAGCGCCCTGGCACTGCACCGTATGATAACAGCGGGACATACGCCTGTCTGCCTGATCGTTACCTATAACCGCACGGCCGACCGCTCTTGGTTTCACGGCGTAACGAACGACCTTTTGGATGCCGTAGAGGACAGCATGCGCATACCGGTGATCCGCTGTATCTGCACCGGCGACACCTATGATTCGGAGGTGGAGCGCTGTCTGATCGCGGCACATAAATCAGGGGCCGAGGCCGCTGTGTTTGGCGATATTGATATGGAAGCACATCTCGCGTGGAATCAGGAACGGTGCAACCGGGCAGGGCTTGCGTGCGTAAACCCACTGTGGCATGAGCCCCGCGAGATTTTGGTCCATGAGGTGATCGATGCCGGGTTCAAGGCAATCATAAAATGCGTGGATCTCGCCCACTTAGACGAATCGTTCCTCGGTGAGACGTTAGACAGAGGATGGGCGCGGCGTATCACCGCTACCGGTGCCGACATTTGTGGTGAATACGGTGAATACCACACCTTTGTCTATGATGGCCCTATATACAAGTATCCACTCCCCATTCGCTTGGGGGAAAAGATCAATCTGGGCAACCATGCCGTCATAGACATCAGATCAACGCTAAAGGCCCCCTCGTAAAATGAGGGAGCCTTTTTACTGTTGCGGTACTACAGCGTAGAATACGAATGTGCTGTCATTGTCGTTCGTACCCTTTCCATTACACACTGTAAATCAGCCGCCAGGCCATAACAATGGCCTGCTCACGGGTGACCGGGTCTGTCGGGTACAGCTTGATCCCGTCGCCTCCCATGACGCCCCATGCCACCATCGCGTCGACCGCTTCTCGGGCGTAATCGGCAATCTCCGCGTCATCGGCAAATGTTTTCGCCGCAGTTTCGGGCATATCCGCCCCGATCATCTGCGCCATCCGGTACAGGCATACGGCAAAGTCCTGCCGGGTCACTTCCTCGTCCGGCGCAAACAGGCCGTCCCCGACGCCCTGCATCAGCCCCGCCTCACAGGTAGAGATTACATCGGGGTCGTCCGTATCGGTAAAGGGAGACGGGATATCCGGATATCCGAAACAGGTGCCTTCTGTCGCAATGGGATACGCCCACTGCAGCAGCACCGCCACCTCCCGGCGGGTCATCGCGCTGCGGAAATTATACTTCAGCTCCATGGGAGGCGGATACCCGGGGTGCCGCATCAACTCTGCCACCCAGGACGCACAGACGTCTGGATTTTCCGCCCACAGGGAGGTATCCACCTCGTTAAACAGAAATGATTCATCGTCCGGCATCGGCACCGGTTCGGTCATCGCTTCCCCAAGCCGGTTCATGATAAATAAGCCCCGCGCGTCGGCAACATAGGAAAGCCCTTCATAAAAGCCGAATGGATCCACATACGAATAAGCCGGTTCGATGACCAGCTTCCCCGTGACGTCCACAAACCCCCACAGCCCGTCCTTTTGGACGGCGGCAAGCCCACAGCTGAAGTTCTTCGCGTCATCGTAAACCGGCGCGACAAGCCATGCGCCGGTCTTGTCGATAAAGCCCCACTTCCCGTCGCGCTGCTGTACACGGGCCATGCCGCCGGAAAAGCTAGATGCCTGTATATAGGTCGGCGCGACGATCATCCGCTGGCACATGTCCATATAGCCCCAAAGCCCGTCGGCTCTGAAACAGATCAGCCCCTCGTCGGCCATCATGGAGGTATCCATGATAAACGGAAAGACAACCTCGTTTTCGATGTTGATATAGCCCCATTTGCCATCCAGCATTGCTTTGATATTGGTCTTGGAATCATTCTGGTTCACGGAGATATCCTCATACATGCAGGGGATGATCTCCTCTGTCAGGTCCGCCGTGGCGATACCCCATAGGCCGTCCCGGCAGACGGCGGCGTAATTGGAGAATTCCTCGCCAAAGCTCCAGAAAAAGTTCTCATTGATCTCTTCATAGGGGATGCTGGAAAGGACATCGCCGTCCGTATTGATGGTAGAGATTGCCCCGTCGAGCACCACCGTAGCAAAGCCGTCGGTAAAGCCGGACGCCTTGGTATAGCGGAAGGGCAGCGCCGTTTCCCCATCGCGGTCAATATACCCCCACATCCCGTCCAGCTTGACGGCGATCAGCGCGCCGCCGTCATACGCCGCCTCCGTCTCTTCGTACAGGAACGGAATCATGGTGTTCCCCTGCTTGTCGATATAGCCCCATTTTTCATCCAGGCGCACCGCCGCCCAATCGCTGAAGAACCTATAATTCGCATTGTATAAATCATAGCCCAGATACATGCCGTCATAGACGCAGGGGATGGTCGTCTCCCCCACAAAACCGGCCTTTCCGTCCTGAATTACCATGCCAAGGCCATTATCATAAGCGGCTATGTCCTCATAAATAAATGCGCATATCTCCTCACCGTCACTGTCCACATAGCCAGCAAGTCCATCCTTATATAAGCTGAACACGCCATTCGTATAGGTGATGGTAGTGGCATCGTAGACAAGGGGCGTCACCAGGCCATGCGCCAAATTGACAATCCCCATTTTGTCATCCAGCGCGATGGTGCCGTTTCCATCCCCGAAATAATTAAACCAATCATAGGCACAGGGCACGACCTCATTTCCGGCGCGGTCGATGACCCCGCAGCCGTCCTCCTTGTAGACGGCAAACATGGCATCGGGGTCTTGCGAGACCCATTCCCATACGGTGTCACCGATCTCGTCATACCGCTCCCGCACTTCTGCGGGAAAATCTACTGTAACATACCCATACCCGTCCGCCGCCGCGGACACCACAAGTGCCGTCATCACAAGCAGGATGGCGCAAACATAACGCTTCATACTTCCTCCTCTTCTCCGGTAGAAAAGACAAATAGGGGGGTGAAGAACCAACGTTCTTCGCCCCCCTTTCGGTCAGATCATTACAGAATGTGAATCGCGACCACCAGTCCGGAGAATACGATGGATACGGTGGAGCAGAGCTTGATGAGAATATTGAGGGCGGGGCCGGAGGTATCCTTGAACGGGTCTCCGACCGTGTCGCCGATGACGGCGGCCTTGTGGCACTCGGAGCCCTTGCCGCCGAGCTTGCCGCTTTCAATATACTTCTTGGCGTTGTCCCACGCGCCGCCCGCGTTTGCCATAAACACAGCCATGGCAAAGCCGGTAACCGTCACACCGCCGAGCAGTCCGACCACAGCCTCCACACCGAGGATAATGCCCACGACGATGGGGACAATGATGGCGAGCAGGGCGGGCAGTACCATCTCATGCAGCGCGCCGCGGGTACACAGGTCCACGCACGCGGCGTAGTCGGGGTCCGTCGTCCCCTCCATGATGCCCTTGATTTCGCGGAACTGGCGGCGCACCTCCAGCACAATGTTCTGCGCCGCGCGCTGCACCCCGCTCATGGTGAGCGCGGCAAAGACAAAGGTGAGCATCGCGCCGACGAAGATACCGACCAGCACGGCCGGGTTCGTAATGGAGAGATCCATCGCGCCGGACTTCCCCTCTACCACATTCACATAGGAAACGAGCAGCGCGAGCGCGGTGAGCGCGGCGGAACCAATGGCAAAGCCCTTGCCGGTGGCCGCCGTGGTGTTGCCGAGGGAGTCGAGGGCGTCGGTACGCTTGCGCACCTCTTCGCCGAGACCCGCCATTTCGGCAATGCCGCCCGCGTTATCGGCCACAGGGCCATACGCGTCGGTCGCGAGGGTGATACCGAGGGTGGAGAGCATGCCGACGGCCGCAATACCGATGCCGTAGAGTCCGTTGCTGAAGGAAATCTCATAAGCTGCCGTGCCGGTGGCAAGACTGCCGCCCGCGGCGAGGAACGCCACGATAATCGCAGCACCGATGATAATGATGGGTGCCGCAGTGGAGAGCATACCGAGGGACATACCGCCGATGATGGTGGTTGCCGCGCCTGTCTTGGTAGACTCAGCGAGCTGCTTTGTGGGCTTATAGGTGTCGGAGGTATAATACTCGGTGAAGTAGCCGATCAGGCAGCCCGCGATAAGCCCTGCCAGAATGGCGACATAGACACCCCAGCTTCCGATGACGAAGTAGGTGATGGGAGCCGCGGCAATTGCCAGAATCACGGCTGAGGTATAGGTCCCCTTGCGCAGGGTGGAGAGCAGGGAGCGCTGGGACGCGTTCTCCTTGGTGCGCACCAGAAACGTCCCGATCAGGGAGCAGACCATGCCCACAACAGCGATGATGAGGGGCAGGAACATCGCCGCCCACACCTTGTTGACGTCGCCTGTGCCGCCGTACGCCACAGCGCCGAGGGCAAAGGTCGCGAGGATGGAGCCGACATAGGACTCATAGAGGTCTGCGCCCATGCCGGCAACGTCGCCGACGTTGTCGCCGACGTTATCGGCGATGGTTGCGGGGTTGCGGGGGTCGTCTTCCGGGATCCCGGCCTCTACCTTGCCGACAAGGTCTGCCCCCACGTCAGCGGCCTTGGTGAAGATGCCGCCGCCCACACGGGCAAAGAGCGCCATAAAGGACGCGCCCATGCCGAACATAACCATGGTTGACGCGATCTGCGGGGCGTCATAGTGGGCGATATACCGGAGGATGTGGAACCAGACGCTCACGTCGATGAGGCCGAGGCCGACCACGGTAAAGCCCATCACCGCGCCGGAGGAAAAGGCCACATTCAGCCCGCGGTTGAGGCTCTCATGCGCCGCGTGCGCGGTACGCGCGTTTGCGGAGGTCGCAATCCGCATACCGATGAACCCGGCAAGGCCTGAATATATACCGCCGGTCAGAAATGCGAACGGCACAAACCAGCTGTCGAGCATATTCAGTGCGCGCAGGATAATCAGAATCACGAATATGACCACAAAGATTGTCGCCACCGTCGAATACTGGCGCCTGAGGTATGCGTTTGCGCCCTGTCGGATAGAAGCGGCAATCTTCTTCATGAGGTCGGTGCCCTCTGAAAATTTGAGCACCTTGCGGCTTTGGATGACGGCAAAGAGCAGCGCGACGACACCGCCAACCAACCCGATCCAGAAGAGATTTTGCAAAAGAAACATTGTTTTCCCAACTCCTTTGTTTTGAGGAGCGCCAACACACGCTCCCCCTCAAAATGCAACAGTACTATTTTAGCGCATACCCTGTTACATTTGCAAGCAATTCTTTCCTTCGTGCTGGAAGATTTTTCTCTTTTGACGCTTTCACCAAAAAATCATGTCCTTTTCCATGCATTTCGACTGAACAGAATCAGGATTGGGAAGATCTCAAGCCGGCCCATAATCATGCACGCAGTGAGCACCAGCTTGGACAGCGGCGAGAAGATGGAAAAACTGCCCATTGGCCCCACAGCGTCGAGGCCCGGGCCGACGTTGCCCATGGTTGTGATGACGGCGGTCGTGGTGGTGGCAAAGGGGAAGTTATCGAGCGCCACAAGCAAAACGGCGCACACACTGATGGCGATATACGCGGCGAAAAAGATCAGCACGGAGCGCAGGGCGCTCTCCTCCACCACCTTGCCGTCGAGCCGCACGACGTTGACGGTGCGCGGGTGGATGATCTGCCGGAGCTCGCGCCGCATGCACTTGAAGATCAGCAGCAGGCGGGCGCATTTGATGCCGCCGCCCGTGGAGCCCGCGCAAGCACCGCAGAACATGAGCGCAACAAGAATGATGCAGGCAAACTGGGGCAGGAGGTTAAAGTCTACCGTCGCATACCCGGTGGTGGAAATCACCGACGCGACTGAAAACACCGCGTGGCGCACGGCCTCCCCCACACCTGAAAACTGCGGATAAATATCCAGCGCAAGCAGGGTGCTCGCAATGGCAATGACAATGAGGAAAAAGCGAAGCTCATCGCTTTTGAGCGCCGCCCTCCACTTTTTCGTTATAATAAGGAAATAGAGCATAAAATTGACCGCGCATACGATCATAAAGACGGTGGTGATCACCTCAACCGCCGGATTATCATAGCCCGCGATGGAGAGGTTTTTGACCGAAAATCCCCCGGTAGATGCAGTGGCGAAGGCGGTCACTATGCTGTCATACCAGCCCAGCCCCGCCAGCCGGTAGAGGAGCAGCGGGATGGCGGTAAACACGCCGTAAAACAGATATAGTATTTTTGCGCTCTGCGACGCCTTGGGCACCAGCTTGCTCACGACCGGGCCGGTGCTCTCCGCGCGCATGACGTTGAGGGTACGTGCGCCGATAGACGGCAGCAGCGCAATGGTCAGCCCGAGCACCCCCATGCCGCCGAGATACTGGGAAAAAGAGCGCCAAAACAGCAGCCCCTTCGGCAGGGCCTCAATGTTTGTGAGAATGGTCGCGCCGGTGGTGGTAAAGCCGGAAACCGACTCAAAGAGGCAGTCAATAAAGGAGGTGAACTGCCCCGACTCGGTGACGAGCAGCTCATAAAAGTAAAACGGGAACGCGCCGAAAATGCCAAGCAGGATCCAGATCAGCCCCACCGCCAAAAACCCCTCGCGGGGAAAGAATTGCCGCTCCCCCTTGATAAAGCCCAGCGCCAGCCCCACAAGGAGCATAATCGGCAGGGTAAAGAGGAACGGGCGCGGGTCCTCGCGGTAATATAGCGTGACGAAGAGGGGGATGAGAATGGCGGCCGCTTCAATGAGCAGGGTTCTGCCGGTAATGCGGAAGACCAGCCGGTAGTTCATTGCAGCGCCTCCCGCACGGCGGAGAAGGCATCCTCAAAAATGTCGTTGAGCGTCAGGATGGACGGGTCGCGCGCTACCACGATCACCTTGTCCCCCGCCGAAATGGCGCTGTTGCCCTCTGGAATGATGACCTTCCCCCTGTGGATGATGGTGGCGATGATCACCTGCTTTTTCAGATGCAGGTCCTTGAGCGGGACGCCGAGGTTGTCCGTTGTGTCGCCCGCGACAAACTCCATCGCCTCAGCGCGTCCGTCGGCAATCTTATACATGGCGTTCATGACGCTGCCCTTGGAGTTGTCCATCCCGCGCACCACATGGATGATCTGGTAGGCGGTGATGCGCTTTGGCGAGACGACGCTGTCGAGCCCCGCCTCCCGCGCGATGGTGGCGTAGGTATCGCGGTTGGATTTGGCGATGACCTTGGGCACCTGCTTTTGCAGTGCGTAAAGCCCCATGATGAGGTTGTCCTCATCGCGGTCGGTCAGGGTGATGAAGGCGTCACTCGCGTCTAAATCCTCCGAGGCGAGCAGGTCCTGGTCGGTCCCGTCGCCGCAGATGACCGTGGCGAAGGGGAGCTGCTCGCTGAGCGCCCAGCAACGCGCCTCATCCCGCTCGATAATCTTCACGCGCATACCGAGGTTATCAAGCATGGTGGCGAGATAATGGCTGATGCGCCCGCCGCCGACGATGATCACATCCTTGATCTTCGCGGTGTAACGGCCAAGCACCTTAAAAAACTGGTGGATGGTGTGGGGCTGCCCGATGGCGTAGAGGGTGTCGTCCTCCTGCGGGATAAACGCGCCGTTGGGGATGAAGACCTTATCGTCCCGCTCCGCCGCGCAAAAGAGCAGGGACAGCGCGCGCACCTTGTCGTCCATCTGTGCGAGCGGCTTGCCGCAGAGAAAATCGTCCTTTTGCAGGCGAAAGCCCACCAGCTCCACCTGTCCATTCCCGAATGTCTCCAGCCGCGCCGCGGCGGGAAAGCGCAGCAGGCGCGTAATCTCCCCGGCGGTCTCCTTCTCGGGATTAATCACAAGGTCGATCTCCAGCTCCTTTTGCAGCAGCGGCAGCTCCTTGGTATACTCCACGTTGCGCACCCGCGCAATGGCGCAGGAGGCGCCCAGCCGCTTGGCGGTCAGGCAGGAGATCATATTCACTTCATCCATGCTCGTCGCCGCGATGAGCACGTCCGCCTGCTCCGCGCCGGAGTCCCGCAGCGCGCTGATGGACGCGCCGTTACCCTTTACGCAGAGCACGTCGAGCGCCTCCGCCGCCCTGCGCAGCGCGCTGTCGTCGGAGTCAATCACCGTGATATCGTGATCCTCCTGCGACAGATGCTCCGCGAGCGTAAAGCCCACCTTGCCGTCCCCGACAATGATAATCTTCACCGTATCATCTAACCTTTCCCTCAGGCGGGCGCACATCCCGCACATGTTGGCAATATCTTAACCCAAACGGCGCGCCGTTGCAAGAGGGTAAATGACAATTTATCGGCGCATTGGCGCGCGTGTTTATACGTTCGGTACACTTTTCATTGCCAGAATGGCGGGAGCGCATAGCAAAGCCGGACGGTAGGGACCATACAATCCCTGCCGTCCGGCTTTGCTGGATTCATGCTTCAGGTGTTTTTGGATTCTGCGCTTCCGCGTCGGCCTTCGGCTGATCGCTGCAACCGCAGTCGCACGCGTCGTCTTTTGCCTCGCAGGACGGTTCCTCCGGCGGGACGTCGGACTCCACGGGGTCGTCAGGCCACTGCACGTCTTCGCCCTCCGCCTCCTTGATCTCGGTGATACGTGCCTTGTTCTCAGCGATCAGGCTCTTTGCGCTTGTAATGCGCTCGCACAGCGCCGTGTAAGGTGCGTCGGGGGCCATGCCGCGCTCGGCATAGTAGAGCTTCCCGATTTCTCCATACGCTTTGCGGATGCCCTCCTCCTCGCTGGCATTGGCCATATTTAGCTTGGCAATCTCCATAAATTCCTTGGACTTTTGCTTTCCCGCGCTTGCCAGATCTTTCGTTTTTTCCTTCAGGGTACCCAGTGTTTCAAAAAAAGCCATGATGATGACCTCCTTAGGCTTACGCCTCGTTTCTGTGCTTATTGTATCCCCTTTTTGCAAAGATCGCAAGGGAACGGGAAAACTTTAATATCTTTTTAATGATTTTTTAGCTTTATTTATTTGGATGCAGTGGATTAAGGGCGCGTGGGCGCTTTGGAGTTACCGATTCGCCAATTCGTTTAATTCATCTAATGTCATTTCTTTTCCCTTGTATGCCTCCATATCGCTGCTGTTTCCTGTATCCACGATAGCAACATAGATAGCCGTCACGTCTTTGCCTCGCATTTTTTTCGCCACACCTTGCCACGAAAGAAGAGATGAGCGCCCCACCCCAACAACATCTGTGACAGGCGTCCGGATAATACACCCACATTGCTCACATTTCAGTAAGTATTTATGCGCATTTTGTTCCGGATCGAAAGAAAACGTTTTACCCTTCTCCTGGTCCAGCGCCCAATGAGGATGATCCGTCTTGCACACTGGGCATTTAGGAATCCTTTCGTCGGCAAACTTTTGGGGTATGCTTCCTGTAAAACCTTCCATTCGCTTAAATGCCATTTCTGATTCCTCCTTTTTATCTGGTGATTTAATTTTACCATATAATACAAAAAATTACAAGAAAAAAAGAAATGGCGCTGCGTTTGCAATTCCAGCGAACGCCTTTGGTTTGCATAAAAAAGACGGACCCGAAGGCCCGTCTAAAAAAGGGAGGAAAGAGAGAGAGGTGGGATGATATCTGAGGTTTAGCAGTTGCTGTTCTACTGTGTCCATCATAACCCGGAACCTTGAACAGGTTATGACGTGTTGGTGAATAAATTTTAAACACTGAAAAAATGCGCAACCTTATCCGCCCAGCGTCACATCGCAGTTGTGATACCATTCCAGCGCGTCGTAGAAGTGCTGCGGCTTAAAATCGGGCCAGTAGTCGTCGACCACGTAGATATCGGAATACACGGACTGCACGGGCAGAAAGCCGCTCAGCCGCCGCCTGCCGCCCCAGCGGATGATCAGGTCCATGCGCGGGATTCCCTGCGAGGCAATGCTGCCGGTTTTGAGCGCTTGCTGCAAGTCCCATTTCCAGTCGTAATTGACGAGGAAGTTGAGGTTGATTTTCCCCGCGCCAAATAGCACCTGCTGGTTGGCGTAGCACTCCAATTCAGGCGGAAAGGCCGGAGAATTTACGTTGCCGATGACGCGCAGATTGGCGTCGCGATGCGACAAAAGCTGCACGGCCTTGATGCACGCGTCGGTAAAAGCGTCCCGCTGCAACGCGGGGCGCTTGTTGTTGTCCTTGGTAAAGCCGTAAAAGGTGGCCTCCTCAATCCCCTCTGCGAGCATCAGCTCATAAAGTGCAAAGCCGGGGTCAATCCCCTTGCTGTAGCCGTCCTTTTTATCCAAACCGTGCTCCGCCGCCCAGCGCCGGTTCCCATCCGGGATAATGCCGATGTGATGTGGTATCCTTTTTTTCATTTTAACAACTCCTGCATACGCCATTTTCCCTGATTATATCAGGTATCGTACAAGAAGGGAAGGGAATTGTACGCGGACGGAGGTGCTGGATGGACCTGCCGGCAACGGGCAAGGGAAATCCCCGCAGTACGCCGCACAGATGAACCACATTTTACCCTCCGGCATAGTATGAGCCAGATAAAGCAAGTGAGGTGAAAAAAGTATGTGTTGTAACAACGGCGGATGGGGCGGCGGCAGCGGCTGCATGTGGATCATCCTGATTCTCATCCTGGTTTGCTGCTGCGGCGGCGGAAGCTTCGGCGGTTGCGGCGGTGGCTGTGGCTGTGGCTGCGACGGCTGCGGCAAGCGCGGCGGTTGCAAAGACGACTGTGGCTGCTGCTAAAGAGCGCCTACTTAGAACGTCTTGTGAAAAGAGCGGAGCCTTTGGCTCCGCCCAGACCGAAGACAAAGCGGGCATCACTGCATCATGCAGCGGTGCCC
>JAJQEJ010000010.1 GCA_021201735.1 Oscillospiraceae bacterium
TCCCTATTATACCACAAAAACCTCGCCATTGGCGAGGTTTTTTGACAGGCTGAGAAGGGCAGGCCGGAAACGGCCTGCCCTTCACCGCCTATTTTATTTTATACTGTCGGTGTCTCATTTGCCCAACGCAAAAAAGTTTTGTGGCATACGTTCAGCTGCCTTGCCGCCGTCCTTGCAGAAAGTCCCCCGCCCTGCCACAGTGATTTTATCTGCTCATATTCCTCTGGCCGTGGTTTTGCGCGCACACCAAAGTGTACCCCTCTCGCCTTTGCCGCCGCTATGCCCTCCGCCTGCCGTTTCCTGATAAAATCACGCTCCGTTTCCGCCACATAGCTGAGAAGCTGCAGCACAATATCCGCAATCAATGTCCCGGTCAGGTCATGATTCTTTCGGGTATCCAGCAGGGGCATATCCAGTACCACAATGTCCGCATTCTTTTCCTTTGTAATCACACGCCACTGATCCAAAATCTCGCTGTAATTGCGTCCGAGTCGGTCAATGCTCATAACCACCAGCACGTCATCTGGCTTCAATCTCTTGACAAGCCGTTGGTATGCAGGCCGGTTAAAGTCCTTTCCTGAAAGCTTGTCCATAAAGATCTGCCCTGGTGTAAGGCCATACTCTTTGAGGGCTATGAGTTGGCGGTCCTCATTTTGCTCTTTGGTCGATACGCGTACATACCCATAAATCACTTCGCTACCCATTTTTTGTTCCTCCTAAATATTTTAGTGTTTTGGTGTTTATAGATGAAAATTCCCCCCTGGATTTCATCCATTATCTTTTTGTCACAAAAATTTTCTGATGGGAAGTGCAGAAAAAGGAACACGACCGCCAGACCACGCTCCGTCTCTCTATAGTGCTGGTGTCATTTTAAATATTAATTCAGTTTTAAAAGCCTTGTCTCTTATTCCCCATCTTCGACAGAATTATCGTTTTTTCTCTGTTGTGCTGCTGTACTATGCCTAAAAAGGGAATTTTCGGCTCCCAAGAAAGGCAGTGAACCTAATTGCGCGCAATGGTAAAAAAGCTCCCCCGCCTGCTTCCGCTTGTGCTGATTTGCTTGGCATTGACCTCTTGCACACAATCTGAACTGGTGGCAGTATCCCCATCGCCGTCACCTGCTCCGTCGGTCTCTTTGGCACCTTCGCCTTCGCCCGTCCCCGCGTCCTCGCCTTCGCCATCGTCTTCTACATCGTCGTCTATCTCTACCCGCTCTACTTTTTCAACGGCAACTCCAACCTCCTCACCTGCAGCAATACCTGCGACAAAATCAACGACATATGTCTATGTCAGCCAATATGGTACGAAATATCATTCGACATCTACCTGCAGCAATATGAAAACGGCGCGGCAAATCACCAAAGATGACGCCGTTGCAAGCGGCTATACCGCCTGCTCTAAATGTTGGTAGTCTGTCTGTCATCTGCCCCCTCTCGCTCGCCGGGAGGGGGTTTCGTTGCCTGTCATACACATTTACCGTATATGCTGGATTCATTCCTGGACACTTGGGCTTTGACGTTGGCAAGTTATACAATTAACTCATCGATAATCTGTGCTTTTATAATACATTAAACACCGCGGTTTGTCAATATTCGACAAGAATATATTGCGAAAAATGATTGAATATTGTAAATAACACAATATAACTTTGACATAATCAAATTACCTAATCATTTTTATGAAGAATTTCAACTGACGATTGACTTATTCAGCGTTTTTCGATACTATAATTCTGGTTGCAAAGAGGACAGTTTTGTACGGTTGGCACTTAAAATTGGGGGAATTCATTTAGGAGGTTGTATGGTGCTTACGAAAAATTCATTCAAAAAAATGGTGTCCGTTACTCTGGCGGCGCTCATAACCCTGTCTCTGTTGACGGCAGGTGTACCTACGTTTGCGGCTGACCCAGTGGAATTGGATTTGACTGACGGCGATGTGGTCATCAGCAGCACCGGGTATACACAGGGAAGCGGCTCATTCGAAGCTTGGACCGACGATTATGTCCTGACAAGTTCTGGGACTACTTCACACACCATCACGGCAGCATCTGGGACGCATCAGATTACGCTTGACGGCATTGACATTGACACGACAGGGTGTGCGTTCAGCATAGAAATGGAAGCTGAGGTGACACTGACCCTTGCCGATGGCACCACGAATACACTGACGTCCGGCCCGGGATACGCGGGAATCTACGTTTCCACGTATGAGAATGACCCTGTCGAGGCGGCTCGGCTCACCATTGATGGTGAGGGTACATTGATTGTAAAGGGCGGTGACAGCACGAGCGCTAGCACCACAGGCGGAGCGGGGATCGGTGGAAATGGTCATATTAACGGCGTTTCCTCCGATGACGTCGACTCCTTTGGCGTCATTACAATTGAGGGTGGTTCTATTACCGCTACTGGCGGCTCGTCTTCCGGGGCTAACTACGGCGCTGGAGCGGGCATCGGCTCGGGCGGTATTTGGGGTGGCCCATATTACCCCGAAGGGACTATTATAATCAATGGAGGCATGGTGTCCGCAACCGGAGGCACTGCAAGCAATGACGCAGGCGGAGCGGGCATTGGCTCAGGTGGCTCCAGCACCGACTGGTCCTCTCTCATCACCGTTACCATTGCCGGTGGTATCGTGAATGCCGAAGGCGGTGCCTGCGCGGCAGGGATTGGAGGCGGCAATAATGTCAGTGTTATGACTGATACGGATGCTGTTGACTATTCCATTGAAATGACCGGTGGAACAATCATCGCCAATGGTACCGGATCTACCTCAGCATACGGTGGAGCTGGCATTGGCGGTGGAGATAACGGTTTCGCGAGTAACATTCACATCGGCGGCGATGCTGTGGTAGAGGCTCGTGGTGCCGGGGCGGCCGCCGGGATTGGCGGTGGACGTTTTGGTGGTGTGTGGAATTACATCGGGATTATTGATGAAATTGGAGAAATTCTCATTGATGAACACGCCACTGTTTCCGCCTATGGATCATCCGGTATAAGCGCTACTTACGGCGCTGGCGGTGGCGCGGGAATCGGCGCAGGGTACGACTATATTACATGGAACACCGATCCCTCCGTCTGCAACAGCGGTTCCATTACGATAGCGGACAACGCCAATGTGACCGCCTACGGGGGTAAGGGCGCACAGGCTTTGGGTGTTGGATATAATTATCAATATGATTCCTCCAATGCAACCGAGCATGCTCTCAAGATAGGCGATAACGTCACCCTGCGCCTGTTTAACTATGACACGACAAGGCCCGCCTACGGTCCGTCGGATGACAGCCTCGGTGTTGATATCACCGTTCCAGATACCATCATCAGCTATACGCACGACGACGTTACCGGTGCCAATTTCCCCGCCGCAGACACCTCTACGGATACAACCGATATATATGGTGACCCTGTCACGCCATATTACACATGGGCATATAGCAGCACCGACTTATCCATCTATCATGATCAAGCCACCACACGCCTCTATGCGACAACTGCTGATCAGTCCTTCCAAAACTGGGCGGTTTTGAATCTGCCTTATACTGTGACATATGATGCAAACGGCGGCACAGGAGCACATGTGGATTATGACATTCCGTATGGCAATATGTATCAAATCCTCTCGTCTGACGATGCCGGAATATCTTACTTTGGCTACTATTTTCTCGAATGGAACACCGAGCCAGACGGCAGCGGCACGCGATATTTTGCAAATGATGTTTTTACCGTAAAAGCGGATATAACACTCTACGCTCAGTGGTCGGAAATAGTTTTAGTGCCTAGTCCGGTATGGACTGTCACCTACAACGCAAACGGCGGCACAGGGATCCATGCGGATACTGTGGCCGATGGGTATCTCTATACGGTTTTGACGCTTGGCGGTACCGGCATCACAAGAAGCGGCTACATCTTTACTGGATGGAGCACGGATCCGGACGGCAGCACCGCAGGCGTATCCTATGCCCCGGACGACACGGTTACCGTCACCTCCAATATAACACTATACGCCCAGTGGTCGAAAAATGCAGGAAGCAGCGCGACCGGCGGTTCCAAAAGTACCGAAAGCAGCAGTGATCTGACTGTAACCTACCATTGGAACGACGGCAGGGACAGTGACGTCTATCTGACGCAGAGCGTCAGCAGCGGCGCGACGGCCACACGCCCAACAAACCCAGTGCGCTCCGGTTGCGCCTTCGGCGGCTGGTATCTGGATGCCGACTGCACCGATACGTATGACTTTGACGCCATAGTTACAGCGAATCTGGACCTATACGCCATGTGGACGCAGACCTTCAGCGAGGCGCACTACGCGTATCTGATCGGCTATCCTGATAACACCGTCCGCCCGGAGGGCAACATCACCCGCGCGGAGGTGGCGACCATCTTCTTCCGGCTCATTTCCGACAGCTATCGGGAGCAGATGTGGCAGCAAAGCAACCCGTTTGGCGATGTGACACTGACAGACTGGGATAACAACGCGGTATCCACCATGTACAACGCGGGTATCATAAATGGATATCCGACCGGTGATTTTGCGCCGAACGCGAGTATCACGCGCGCGGAATTTGCGGCGATCGCGGCACGATTCTCCAATGCATCCTACTCCGGCAGCGATCTGTTCCCGGACATCAGTGGTCACTGGGCGGCAAAGTATATCAACATAGCAGCGGAGCTCGGTTGGGTTGCTGGCTATCAGGACGGCACCTTTCGTCCTGATGCGTATATCACCCGCGCAGAGGTGGCAACGCTGATCGACCGGGTAACAGGCCGACATTTGGAGGACATAAGCGACCTTCTGACCGGCATGGTGACCTTCCCTGACAATATGGACCAGACCACATGGTATTATCTGGATATCCAAGAGGCGATCAACTCTCACCAATACACCCGCACAGAAACCAGGAATACAAACAGCGCGGAGGCATGGTCGGCACTCATGGAAAACCGGGATTGGAAGTTGCTGGAGCGCTCCACATCCTCCCCTTCCGATATCTACTAACAGGAACTTCATCAGGAAGGAACGACGGTATGCGAGAATATACCATCCGCCAGAACGACGCCGGGCAGCGGCTGGATCGTTGGCTGGGCAAGACCTTGCCGCTGCTGCCCGCGCCGCTGGCGCAAAAATATATCCGCCTCAAGCGGATCAAACACAATGGCAAGGGGGCCAAGCGGGACACACGGCTGGCCGTCGGTGATGTCCTGCAGCTCTACATCAACGACGAATTCTTTGACGCGCCCACACCGGAAAACGCCTTCCTCTCTGTGTTTCAGCCGCAGCTGGATATCATCTACGAGGATGAAAACCTCCTGCTTGTGAACAAGCGCCCCGGTTTGGTCGTCCACCCAGATGAGCAGGAGAAGGTCAATACCCTCATCACCCATATCCAGGCGTACCTCTATCAGAAAAAGGAGTGGAACCCATACAAAGAGCACGCCTTCGCGCCCGCCCTGTGCAACCGCATTGACCGTAATACGGGTGGTATTGTCATCGCTGCAAAGAATGCGGAAGCCCTGCGCGTCATAAATGACAAGATCAAGGCGCGGGAGATCGATAAATACTACCTCGCCGTGCTCCACGGGGTCATGCAGCCGTGCGCAGGTAAGCTCGAGCACTTTCTCCGCAAGGATGAGGAAAAAAAGCAGGTGCAGGTCTTTCGGCAGCCCGTGCCGGATGGCAAGACGGCGGTGACCTACTATAAAACCCTCGCTGTGGAAAACGGGCTGTCCCTCGTAGAATGCCACCTGCACACCGGCCGCACCCACCAGATTCGCGCCCAGTTTGCAGCGGCCGGCCATCCGCTGCTCGGCGACGGAAAATACGGCAGTGGAAAGGACAACCGCAGGTTCGGCCGCAGGTTTCAGGCGCTTTATTCGTACAAGCTCGCCTTCACCCTGCCCACAGATGCGGGCATGCTCAATTATATGCGCGGCAAAGTGTTTTCCGTCTCTGACGTGGATTTTACCACCGAATATTTCCCAAGACTCAAGTAGATGTTAAACCACAAAATAAATAACAAAGGAGCCATTCACATGTCAATTACAGTTGGAACCATCGGACGCGCCGAAACCATTGTCACAACGGAAAACACCGCCGACGCGGTGGGAAGCGGGCTTGTCCCCGTCTTCGCAACCCCATTTATGGTTGCCATTATGGAGAACGCAGCCGTAGAGGCGTGTCTCCCCGGGCTGGAGGACGGTCAGGGCACCGTCGGCACCCGCATCAACGTCTCGCACGATGCCGCAACCCCCGTCGGGATGCGGGTCTGGGCAGAGGCAGAGGTCACGGCAGTAGACGGGAAGAAAATCTCCCTCACCGTCACCGCCTTCGACGAGGCCGGCCCCATCGGCAAGGGTACCCACGAGCGATATATTATCACGGTGGAGCGCTTTCTCCAAAAAGCACAACAGAGGTCAGGCAAATAGGGACAAAACAGGGCCGTGCACAGCGCGTTTGCTGTGCACGGCCCATTACTTTTTTAACGCCAGCGCTCCATCTGCCCATCGAATAGCGCGCGGCGGTGATAACATACATAATCAGGCGTAACGACATCGGGGATTTCAGCACCGATCGCCCCGACCACCAGCTGCGGATTCAGGCCCGGATTCTGCGCGTGCAGCATGAGGTCAAGTACAATGGCGTCCCGCCGCTCCTCCACCGTGGCCCGTTCAATCAGCGGGATTAAATCCACCTCCGTAAACCCGGATTTCGCCTTTTTGGAACGCTTTTGCACCACGACGTGCTCGTGCTGAAAAAAGGACGCTATCCGCCCGACAATTCCGAAGGGCGAGCCGTTGTTGTACTCCAGGGAGACGATGTAGTTGACATAAGTAAGCTGCTTTACGGGCCGCTCGGCGTCATAGCACGCGATGACCGTGATGCCCGCCGGAAGCGCCGCGTTCATCCGCGCAGGCACGTCCGCCATGTCGTATTCACCCACGAGCGCAAACTCCAGCACTTCACAGGCGCTGGAAAAGCCCACCGGAAGCGGCAGTGGGATGGATACAAATGGATGCGGGTGGAAGCCCTCGGTATGCTTGATGTGCAGACCGGCGCGCTGGAAGGCGCGCTGAAAGGTGCGCATCAGATCCAGATGGGAGATATACCGCGCCGTCTCGGTTTTGGAAAAGGCCAGCCTATGCATCGCACTTCCCCCCTGGAATCAGCTTATCCGCCCCACAGGCGGAGCATTGTTTGCGGCAGTCAGGGGTAATCTGCCCCGCATACGCACGCGCACACTCGCGCTTTAAGAAGGCCGCGCTGACGCCGGTGGAGAGTGTCTGCCATGGAAGCAGCTCATCAATCTCCCGCACCCGCGTAGCGTAAAAATCAGGGTCGATACCGCACGCGGCAAAGGCGTTTTGCCAGCGGGTAAACGAAAAGAATTCACTCCATGCGTCGAGGCGACCGCCGTCCCGCCACACGGATTCCAGCACATCGGCAAGCCGCCGGTCACCGCGGGCGAGCACCGCCTCAAGATAGCTCGTCTCCGGATCGTGCCAGCTATAGCTGATGGAGCGGCCTTTCATATGGTCACGCAATAGCTGCACACGACGCTTGTATTCCTCCATGCACACTTGCCCCTCCCACTGAAATGCGGTGTGTGGCTTTGGCACAAAGCAAGAGGTGGATACCGTAATGCGCACCCCACGCCGCTTGTCCGGCGCGGCTTCACGCCAGACCCCGTAGACCTTTTCGGCGAGGTCGGCAATGCCAAGCACATCCGCATCGGTTTCGGTCGGTAGTCCAAGCATGAAGTAGAGCTTGACCGCGTTCCAGCCGCCCGAAAAGGCCGTGCGGCAGGACTGCAGCAACTCCTCCTCCGTCACGTTCTTGTTGATCACGTCGCGCAAGCGCTGGGTACCCGCCTCAGGCGCAAAGGTCAGCCCGCTCTTGCGCATACTCTGCAGCCGCTGCATCAGTCCTATGGAGAAATTGTCCGCGCGCAGAGACGGCAGGGAGAGCGACACGCCACTTCTCTCGCACCAGTCCATCAGCCCGTCACAGAGATTCTCCAACGGCCGGTAATCGCTTGTGGAGAGAGAGGAGAGCGTCATCTCCTGATAGCCCGACTGCTTGCACGCCTCGATGCCGTCCGCAATCAGCCGCTCCGGGCTGCGCGCGCGCACAGGGCGGTAAGCATACCCCGCCTGACAAAAGCGGCAGCCGCGTATGCAGCCGCGAAACACCTCAAGCATCACGCGGTCATGGATGATCTCGGTGGACGGCACAATGGTATTTGTGGGGAAATAGGCGTGCTCAAAATCCTGCACAATCCGCTTTTCCACCTGCTCCGGCGCGCCGTCATGCGGCACGATGGCGGCAATCGTTCCGTCCTCGTGATAGGTAACGTCGTACAGCGACGGGACGTAGAGCCCCGGCACCTGTGCAGCCGCGGTGAGAAAATCCGCGCGGCTCCAGTCCTCGTCCCGCGCTCTGCGGTAGAGTTCAATCAGCTCCACGCACACCTCCTCTCCCTCACCGAGGGAGAAAATATCGACAAACGGCGCGAGCGGCTCCGGATTGTACACACATGTGCCACCCGCAACCACGATGGGGGAAAGCCCATGGCGCTCACTGCTGCGCAGTGGAAGCTCCGCGAGGTCAAGCATATTGAGTAGATTGGTATACGCCATCTCATACCCGATGGAAAACCCGATCAGGTCAAAATCCGCGATTGCGTCGCCGCTCTCCAGACCATACAGCGGCAGTCCCTCCCGCCGCATCTCCTCCTCCATATCCGACCACGGCGCAAACACCCGCTCACACCACACGCCGTCCATTTCGTTCATGACGCCATATAAAATTCGCACACCGAGATTGGACATGCCAATCTCATATGTATCGGGAAAGCACAGTGCATAACGCACATCCACCTGCTCCCGCTTTTTCACCACCGCGTTATACTCTCCGCCGGTGTAGCGCGCGGGCTTCTGCACCCGCGGCAAAATCCGCTCCAATGTCCGGTTCATTGGCACCCCTCTCATCCCCATGTGCTTTTTCTTTCTCTGTATCAGCCTCCCCCGAGGGCCTGGTCGAAATGCTGGTTGATCTGTTTTGTGAATTCCTCCGCCGCGTTATATCCCATCTTTTTATGGCGGTTATTCATAGCCGCCACCTCAATGATGACCGCCAGATTACGGCCCGGCTTCACCGGCACCGTCAGCGTCGGTATCTGTACGTCCAGAATATCGGTGTAGAGGTTGTCGAGCCCCAGGCGGTCATACACCGCGTCGTCCCGCCACAGCTCCAAATTGATAACCATGTCGATCTGTGAATCATCCTTGACGGCACTCATGCCAAACAGGCGGCGCACGTCAATGACGCCGATGCCGCGCAGCTCAATATAGTAGCGGATCAGCTCCGGCGCGGTACCCTTCAAATGCATGGCGGCGGTGCGACGGATCTCCACCGCGTCGTCGGCAATCAGGCGGTGTCCGCGCTTGACGAGCTCAATGGCGGTCTCGCTCTTACCGACGCCCGATTCGCCGAGAATGAGCACACCCTCGCCGTATACATCGACCAGCACGCCGTGGCGGGTGATGCGGGGGGAGAGATAGTCCTTGAGGGCCGCTATAATGGTGCTCATCAGTGCGGAGGTGGTATCATGACTGCGCAGAATCGTGCGGTCATACTTCTCCGCCATCTCCATACACTCCGGGAAGGGTTCGGCGTCCCGCGTCAGAATCAGCGCGGGAATGTTGTGGCGCAAAAGCTGGTCAAACCGCAGGCTGCGCTCCTGCGACGTGACGCCGCTGAGATAGGTCGTCTCCACCCTGCCGATGACCTGCAGGCGCTTCGCCTCAAAGTAATCGTAAAAACCGATCAGCTGCAGCCCGGGGCGGTTTAAGTCCTCTGTTTCAATGGGGGTGTGCTCGTAGTCCTTTGCGCCGCGCACAACCTCCAGATTAAATTCCTGAATCAGCGTACCCAGGCTGACACTATACATTCCTTCCATATGGGAGGACCTCCTCTGCTTCGCTCAGGCAGTCGTGCCGCCCAAAGTCAAAGAATAATGATTTATTAAGTATATCACCTGTTGTACGCTCTTTCAATACTCATAAAAATAATCCCTTCTATTTCTAAAATAACGCTTGCAATTTCAGCAAAAAAATGCTATCATTTTATGCGATGCTTATATGTGATTTTGAACCGGCAAGGAGGTTTTAACTATGGCTAAGTGTGATTTTTGTGATAAAGGCGTGGTGTTCGGCATTCGGGTCTCCCACTCCCACCGCCGCTCGAACCGTCCCTGGAAGCCCAACGTCAAGCGTGTGAAGGCAATTGTTGACGGCACACCCAAGCATGTGCATGTGTGCACCCGGTGCCTGCGCTCTGGCAAAGTAACCCGCGCTGTATAATTGTCGATCAATAAGTTGTGCTGCCCTGAAAATGGGGCAGCACCTTTTATTTTCAAATTTACTCTTGAAAATCCCAGAAATATATGGTATAATATCTAGGGCAGTTTGTCAAATTTTCATCAAGAATAGGAGAATTACAATGAAAAAGCAAATCGGAGCTCTTGCACTTACCGCAGCGCTGGGCCTCTCGCTCGTCGGCTGTACAGGCAGCAATGGGAGCACAGGCGGAGATGTCTCTACAGGTGAGGACAGCGCATATGCGCGTTACACCGCGGCAACAAAAATCCTCGAAGATACCACCGCAATGGAGGGCAAGTCTTTAACAGCGATGAACCTCGCCGTCGCTGGGGAGTCCATGGATATCACCATGGATTTCGATATTGCCATGATTATGCACAGCGACACGGATGTTGAGATGCTGATGACTGGAACTGCGGATTACTATGGTCAATCCATGGACATGAACATCTACTATAAAGACAGCTATATGTATACTGAGTCCCAAGGTGTGAAAGTAAAAACAAGCGTTCCCATCGAAGAAGCAATGTCCTCGGCAAGTCTGGAAGCCCTTGACATCACAGAATCCGCTATTAAGAGTCAGGAGATCACCGATGTAAACGGCGATACTCAGGTTACGTTTGTACTGGACGGCCCGGCTTTGGGCAGTATTGTGGACGATATGATTGAATCCATGACCGCTTCGCTCGGCTCAGATTCTGAATTGACACTTGGAGATATTACATATACCGCTTTGATCGGCGCTGACGGCAACATCAAGAATTGCGCGATGGATATGGCTTTTGACATGGCAGTTGCCGGTGAAACCGCCACCGCCACCATCTCAACTTCTGTTGAGTATACCGCGTTTGGTGACAACGTGACGATTGATGCGCCCACCGATCTGGATACCTATACCGAGGTATAATTTCCCCCATAAAAACTGACATGATGCTCACGTGTCTGTTCTATAAGAAAAAGCGAGTTGTCCTTCCCGGACAACTCGCTTTTTCTATAGGTAGGAGAAAACCTCCGCATGCACCTGCGTCTGGCAGACCTCAATCATCGGGAACCCTTCCCGCAGCCAGGTGCAGAGTTTTGGGCAGATCACCTGCTCTGTGGGATAATGTCCCGCGTCGATGAGGTTCATCTCCAGCGCTTTGGCATCCAGAAATCCGTTATATTTGACGTCGGAGGTGACAAAGGTATCGCAGCCGAGGGCGATGGCATGCGCAATAAAATCAGAACACGCGCCGCCGCCGACCGCCACGTACCGCACAGGCCGCCCTGCGTCCACATACCGCACACCGTTTGCCCCGAGTGTCTCCTTGACGTATTGCGCAAACGATACTGTGTCGGTCGCCGCGCCCGTAAATACCCCTGCTCTGCCGATGCCGTAGGGCCGCCCCTGCGCGTCCTCGCCGTGGGGTGCAAGTTGTTCCACATCCTGTAACCCAAGGCGCTCCGCGAGCGCGGTATTCACGCCGCCCTCCACCACATCCAGATTCGTATGGGCACAGATTGCGGCAATGCCGCGCTCAATGAGCGAGAGCAGAATCCTTCCGGTCGGGTCATTATCCGTGATCGCTTTCGCGGGGTGAAACAGAACCGGATGGTGCGAGACGATAAGATCAGCGCCGATCTCCGCCGCCTCAGACACCACCTCCTCGGTAATATCCAGCGAGACCAGCACCTTTTCTACCGTCCGCCCGCCGTGCCCCACCAGAAAGCCCGCGTTGTCATAGCTCTCTTGCAGGGCAAAGGGCGCAATGCCATCCAAATAGCGATAGATATCATTTACCGTTGCCATGCCTGCCACTCCTCCCGCATGTCATATAGGCCGCGCAGTAGCGCTTCTCTTTCCGCAAGTCGGCTCTGGTCGTCCGGCCTTTTGGATTTGCGCAGACCCGCTGCCGCGCGCTCTGTTTTGGCGATCCAGCCGTTCAGATACGCCTCCCGTAGCGGCGCTGCCTCGCCCTTCGTCTGCCGGCCCGCGCAGCACTCCGCCGCCGTAAGCGCCATCTCCCCCGGCAGGACGAGCAGCGCAACATAGAGCGTCTCCCCCTCGCGGCTCAGAGACTCCTGCTCAATCCGGTAGCCGTTTTGGGCGAGCCACGCGCGTAAATCCTCCTGCGCGCTCATCGGTTGGAGAATCAGGCGGTGTCCCCCCATTTTCAGCCACGGAGCCGCCGCGAGAATGGCCGAGATAGTCTCCCCGCCCATGCCGGCAATCACGATGGTGTCCACTTCATCCGGCATAATGCGCGCAAGCCCGTTGCCGAGACAAAAGCGGATACGCGCCTCCATCCCGTAGCGCGCCGCTGTCGCGCGCGCCCGCTCCAGCGGCCCTTCCCGCAAATCGGAGGCGATGGCAGAGACGATCTGCTCCCGCTGCAAGAGCCACACCGGCAGGTATGCGTGATCCGTCCCTACATCGGCCAGCCGCGCGCCCTGCGGGACAAACTGCGCCACGGCGCGCAGCCGGGGGGATAATTCCATGCGCCGCAACGATTCTCTTCCTCTCTTGTGTATAGATAAGCCAAATGGGTGACCGATGTCACCCATTTGATTTTTATGATTGCTTTACCGCCATGCACTCGTTGATCTTCCCAAGCAGCTCGTCCACATTCACACCGTGCACCATGCAGGCCTGCTCCACCGTCTCGTTGCGGGAAGAAGGACAGCCCAGGCAGTGCATGCCAATGGAAAGGAAAACAGGTGCGGTTTCCGGGGCGATGTCGAGAATGTCGCCGATAATGGTATCTTTTGTGATCTGTGCCATAATAAAAACCTCCAAAACGATTGTATTTCATTTGTACAAGCTTATTATACCCGCTTTCATACCATTTTTCAATGGCATCTTAATTTCTTCACCAAATCTCCATCCGGCTGTACATATGCGGTCTGGTAGGTCGTGTACACCACCATGCCCGGTTTTGCACCCGATGGTTTTTTTATAAATTTGACGGGCGTGTAGTCAACTGCTACGCGGTTTCCCTCCCGGCCCTGGGAATAGTACGCTGCAAGGATTGCCGCCTCTGTCATGCTCTGCGCGTCCGGCTGCGCGCCGTTTAATCGCAAAATCACATGGGAACCGTGGATTTTTTGGGTGTGAAACCAGAGGTCTGCTTTTTCTGCGATTTTCGTGGTGAGCCGGTCGTTCTGGCTGTTATTTTTGCCGACCAGAATCGCAAGGCCGCCGGAGGAACGAAATTCCATCGGCTGCCCCGCAACCGGCTTTTGCCGCTGCTTTCCCTTACTCTGCCTGCGCAGATAGCCGGTCTCGGCGAGCTCCTGCCGTAGTTCCTGTAAATCCCGTTCCCCTTCTGCAAACGGAATCTGCTCAAGCACACTGTTCAAGTATGCAAGCTCGCTCTCCCCTTTCGCAATCTGCTCCTTCAGAACACGCTCTGCGGTTTTGGCCTTGTTATAATCCTTGTAGTATTTGGCGGCGTTCTGCTGAGGTGAGAGGAGCGGGTCGAGCGGAATCTCCACCTCCGCGCTGATTGGGTCATAGAAGTTTTCCGTCCGCAGGAACTGCATTCCCCGCTCCATGCGGTAAATTTGCGCGGTGATGAGGTCGCCGTATACCCGCTTGCTCTCCCGATCTGTTGCGGTTGTCAGCTCCCGCTGCTGATTCCCCAGCTTGCGTGCCGTGCGGTCGCGCGCCGCCGTCACCGTCTTGATGAGATCCTGTCCGCGCTGGCGGATTCGTTCCGTCTGCTCCCGTGTCTCGTAGAAATCATCCAGAAGCGTTGCAAAGGTATCATATTTTTTCAGTTCGGTTTCCGGTCCATACTGCAAAATGGGCATGCAGGAGAAATCGACGGGCTTTCCGTCCCGCAGGAGCATGTAGGGGATGTACTCCCCCGCTGAAACCGAAGCAAACAGTGCCCGTACCCGCTCCTGCAAATCACCGGTTACCCCCTGAAAACGCAGCTCCCGCTCCAGAAGCGGCGGAACGCCGAAGCGCGGCTCCGGCAAATGATAAAAGAGTCCCGGCAGTACCTGCCGCTTCCCCGTGGCGAGATCCCCCTCCACCCGACGCAAGCAGTCGACAATGCGGCCCGTCTCATCGAGCAGGACGAGATTTGCACTGCGGCCCATCACCTCCAGAATCAGGCGGCGCTCGACGCGATCGCCGAGCTCGTTTGTCGCCTCCATGCGGAACTCCAGCAGGCGCTCAAGCACCGGCTGCTCGATGCCCAGTATCCGCGCACCGCTCAAGTGCTTGCGCAGCAGCATGCAGAACATGGGGGGCTTATCGGGGTTCTCCCGCGTGAGGGCCGTAATCTGCGCACGCGGATGGTTGGGGCTCGCCGAGAGGAGCAGGCGGACGTTTTCCGCCCCCCGCACCGCCAGCACCACCTCATCACGGGCGGGCTGGTAGATCTTGTCCACCCGTCCCCCGGCAACCACTTCCCGCAGCTCGTGGCAGAGCGCAGCAAGGCAGACAGCGTCCAGTCCCATTACACGCCCTCCTCCGCCATCATCACATCAAACAGCTCGTTGAGCCGCGCAAGGTCTCCCTGTAGATACAGCCAGCCAAAGAGGGCCTCCAGCGCGGTCGCCGCCTGATAATCGGCGCGGCTTGCGTTCTTTGGAATGCTGTGGGGATTGGTGTTCCGCCCACGGCGAAACACGTCCTCCTCCGTCGGGGTCAGAAGGGGCAGGATACGCCGCCCGACCGCCGCCTGCGCAGGTGCCGCAACATACTTGACTGCCGCGCGGTGCAGGTTGCGCGGCGTCGCCTTGCCGTGCAGGCAGAGCCACGTACGCACCATCAGCTCAAATACACCGTCGCCCACATAGGCAAGGCCAAGGGTGCTGATGGTACCGATTTTGTCTGCGTCAATCTTCATGTGAAAATAATCTGTCATATAGTATCTCCCAAAATAAGCTAGACCGGCAGTACCAGCCCGGTAATCCAGGCCCAGACCGGGATGGTCCCCGCTGATAGGAGCGTGGAATAGAGCACACTGCCCGCGCTCTCCAGCTGCGCCGTCGGGGACGGATCGTATTGAATGGTGAACGCTGCAAGCATGGACGCCACCGGCAGGGCGCTATACATCACCACAACGCGGCCCAGCTCCGGCGGGACCGGAAGCAGCACCATGAGGCCGAGCGTAACAGCGGGCATAATGCCGTTGCGCAGCAACGGCGCGAGCAGATAGCGCGGCTTAATAATCTTTCGCAGATTATACTTTCCCAACGTCAGCCCACACAATATCATACCCATTGGCGAGGCAACCGAACCGATGCCGGAGATCACATCCTCCACCACGCTGGGCAGGGGCAACTGCGTGACGTAGAGGATCAGCCCGATGATGACGCCAATGACGGGCGCGGAAAACCAGCCGCGGATTTTTTGCCACGGGGTTGGGTGCTCCAGCTGTAAATCGGGTGGTGAGAGAAGCGGCTTGGCGGAGCTGTAATAGATCATGCGAATGGGCACCGTAAGCACCACAAAGTAGAATAGTCCCTGCTGCCCATAGAGTGACTGGATCACTGGCATCCCCATAAAGGAGAAGTTGCAGAACATGGTGGAAAAGCGCAGAATGCGCCCGTGCGCGTTTCCGCCACAGATGCGGTAGGCGATCACCCCCACAACGGCGGAGGCTCCCAGCGTCAGCAGGGCGAGCACGACCATCACCCCTGCATTCACAAGTTCCTGTGCAGAAAACTGGGCGCGCAGGGAGTCTATTATCATGCATGGCAACGCGACGCGCAGCAGGAAGGACGAGAGAGACTGGTCGAATGTCTCGTTCACCACATGCAGCTTTTGAATCACCAGCCCCACAAGGATGAATATCAAAAGCTCCAGCGCCAGATTGACAGTGAGCACAGTACCCCCTCCCCTCTCCATGCGGATAAAATACAGATGCGGCGCCTATAGGAAGGCGCCGCATCGTTACATGTAACGGATCAATCAGCCGATGCTCAGAATCTCACGCGCCTCATCGGGTGTCGCGACCTGACGGCCGAACTCCTCAATCGCGCGTCTTGCACGCAGGACAAACTGCGCATTGTTCTCCGCGAGCACGCCCTTGCTGTAGAGGACGTTGTCCTCCATGCCGACACGGATGTGGCCACCCATCGCGACCGCGCCGTAGAGCATGGTCAGAGCGCTCTGGCCCACGCCGAAGCAGGACCATGTGGAGCCGGGGCACGCGGCCTCCATCGTTTCCTTCATGAAGACCAGATTCTTCATGCTGCCGGCAATGCCGTTGGCGCAGCCCATGCAGAACTGAAAGTGCAGCGGTGCCTTGAGTACACCCTTTTTGAGATAGTACTGGGCATTGTAGATCATACCGGGGTCAAACGCCTCAATCTCCGGCTTCACGCCCCACTCCTGCATGTTCTTGCCAAGCTCCTCGAGGAATTTCGGGGTATTGAGGAACAGGCCGCTGTGCATCCAGTTCATGGAGCCGCAGTCGTAAGAGCCCATCTCGGGCTTTAACTCCTTGAGGTGGATCATGCGGGTTTCATCCGTTGCGTTCAGGTCGCCGGACGTGGTCATATTGAGAATCACGTCACAGTCGGGGTGATTGGCGCGCAGCAGATCGACGGTCTTCTTGAATCTCTCCTTGTCCATGGAGCCGTTGCCGTTTTCATCGCGCATATGCAGATGCGCGACCGCAGCGCCCGCTTTCCAGCAGTCGTAGACGTCTTCGGAAATCTCCTCCGGTGTCATCGGTACGTTGGGGTTATTCTCCTTCTTCGGCCATGCGCCGGTCGTTGCAACGGTAATAATTGTCTTGTTCTTTAAGTCAGCCATGATAAAGCAGTCCTTTCCAAATCTATTTTGTGATAGCTATGTGGACACTTCACAAAAAGTGTCCACATAGCATATAACAATCCTTATGTTTAAATTACTTCTTGCCAAACAGCTTGCGCATATATTCCAGCTCGCCGCCGCAGTCGTTCTGGTCGGAGTAGCCGGTGCCGCCGTACTTATAGGTGCGGTCAGGCACGCCCTTGATGATATCGTCCTCATCAATCTCCGCGACACAGCGCGCCATAGAGCCGTCGCCCATGTACCAACGCAGCGGGAAGCAGAAGAAGCGGAAGCGCTTTCCGTTGACCTTGTCCAGATCGCCGCCGAGGTTTTCTACGCCGACAATGCCGTGACCGAGCATGGTCTTGTGGCAGGGCTCCCAGGTGCCCCAGCAACCGACGCTCTCCAGCTCGCCAAACTTCTCGTCATAGGCCTTCTGGCCATGGATGCGGATGTACTCGGGCTTGTCGAACTCGGCAAACGCCTCCTCGCCAAAGAGTTCCTTGTACTCCTCGGTGATGGGACGGCCGGATGCGCCGAGCAGGTTCATGCGGGTCATGCCGTTGTTGCCCATTGCGGTGTGCAGGGGATGGTCAAGTGCCTGGCTGTCCATCGCGACGCACTTTATGCCGTTCTTTACAAACCACTTGCCGGCCTCAACACCGGTGCCTGCGGAATAGTGATAGTACGCCTTGGAGTCGTCAAACAGACGGTGCATACCGGTGTTCAGGCAGACAACCATGCCCTTGAGATCTGCGGGCTTCACGCCGACCTTCTCACAGGCTGCATCGAGATGCTTACCGGTGATGAGGCCCCACGGCTCAATGTCGACCGGCAGACAGATTGCCTCGCCGGTATAGGCGTCGATCGGCATCTCGTCGGTATAGCGCGCGCGGCGTCCGTCAAACTCAAATTCCATCACGTGGCGGGGCGCGTCGCAGTGTGTGCCGGTGTGCATGGTGCAGGTGATCTTCTGTGTCAGCACGCCGCCCTTTGCCATGGTGTGCGTGTTATCGATCACCGGCTTATCAAAATAAGGCCAGCGGGGGATCTCCGCGCTGAACGGATGTGACAGGTCAACGAATACTTTTTTACCCATTATAAATTCCTCCGAATTAAATATAATTTTGATATTTTATAATCCCAATATGGGCTTATAAACGATTGTATAACATGTATAACACACTTACAAAAAAAAGGCAAGTGGTTATATCATCCCTTTTGCTCATTCTGCTTTTCTTTTGCGATGTAGTCAATCAGATACTCACGCAGTCCGGTGTTGGAGGCCTCCATCTGCTCCGGTGTCCACTCCTGCCAGCCCTTGCCGGTTTTAAAGCCGTTGTCGCCGCGGTCAAGCATCTCCTTGAGGCACTTGGACGGCTCATGGTTGTCCGCCAGATACTTGAGAATGTAGTTGTGAATGTTGTAGCTCAGCTGAATGCCGACCACATCGGAGTTCTCCATCGGGCCCATCACCGGCCAGCGCAGGCCGGGGCCATATTTGCATGCGTCATCCACTGTCTTCGCGTCGGCAATGCCGTTTTCCACCATGTAGAACGCCTCACGCCAGAGCGCGTGTTGCAGGCGGTTTGCCACAAAGCCGGGGACGTCCTTCTTGCAGTAGATGGGCTTCTTGCCGCAGGCAGTCAGCAGCTCCATGGTCTCCTGCATGACCTCCTCGGAGGTATAGTTGGACTTCACAACCTCGACGAGTGGAATGAGATGTCCGGGATTCCAGAAGTGGGCACCCACGACGCGCTCCTTGTGTTGGCATTTTTCGGCAATCTCACTGGGGCTCATGACCGACGTGTTGGTGGCCAGAATGGTGTGTGTTCCGCAGTAGCCCTCAATCTCCGCGAGCAGGTTCTGCTTGGTCTCCATCTCCTCCGGTGCGCACTCAATGACAAAGTCCGCATCCTTCGTGGCTTCCTTCAGATCGGTTTCAAAGTGAATCCGGCTGACAATCGCCTCCTTCTCCGCTTCGGTGGCCGCGCCGCGGGCGATCATAATATCCAGATTCTTTTTGATCGGCTCATAGCGGTCATCCTTCAGCGTGCGGGTGCGCAGGGTAACGTGCAGTGCGGGATTGGACGCAAACACCTGCGCCAGGGCATTGCCCATCATACCGGCGCCAATGACAGTAACATTCTTTGTCTTCATAACAGAAAAATCGCTCCTCAAACATGAAATAAATGTGTAAACAGCGAAGTTGGATACCAGGATTTTCCCCGATATCCAAATCCGCAATTGAATTTAGCAGCCCCAGTAGCCGCCGGTTGCGTCGTAGTTGCCGGCGGTGAAGAAGTCGGATGCGGGTGCCGCAAGCATGATGGCAAGGCCCACAAAGTCGTAAGGCTCGCCCAGACGGCCGATTGGCATTCTCTTGAGCATGTTCTTGTTGACCTCGGAGGTCGGGTCGAACATCCACTCGGAAAGCTCGGAGCGAAACAGCGAGGGGTTGATGGTGTTGACGTTGATCTTATGCTCGGCGGAGAGGTCACACGCCATGGACTGCACCATGAGATCCGCGCCGCCCTTGGAGGTGCAGTATGCGGTGTAGCCCTTCATGCCCGCGCGGGAGCGCTGGGAGCTCACAACGATCATTTTGCCGCCCTTGCCCTGCTTGACCATCTGCTCGGCGACATACTTACACACAATGTAAACGGACTTGCAGTCGGCGTCCATCACCAGTTGCCAGTCGGCAACGCTCTGCTCCAGAATGCCCTGCGCCTTGTTGTAGCCATGGGCAATGGCGAGAATGTTCAGCTCACCATAGGTGTCAACGGTAAATTTAATGAGGTTCTGCACAGACTCCTCATTGGAGGGGTCTGCCACACAGATGGCGCATGTGCCGCCCTCGCCTTTGATCTGGTCAGCGACCTCACCCAGCTTCTTCTCATTGCGGCCGGTCAGCACAACCTTCGCGCCCGACATGGCGTACGCCACAGCAATCGCGCCGCCGAGCGCGCCTGTCGCGCCGGTAACAATTGCCACCTTATCTTTGATACAAAACAGTTTGTCCACAAATTCTCTTGATACGTTAACAGCCATTTTACAAAATCTCCTTGCTATATTTTATGTTTGATATAACGCGCAGTTATGCGTCTGGATAGTTGATGGTCACCAGCATCCGTACGGGGCTGTTTGTCTCGTTTTTCATGCCTCTGCCTTCGTTCGGCGGGAAGGAGATGGACTCGTCCTTGTGAATCACATACTTCTTGCCGTCCTTGTCCGTAATGGTGATCTCACCCTCCAGCACATAGTAGACCTTCTCGAGCGGGTTGTCCTCATAAGCCCAGTCCGCACCGCCGCCGGGCAGGAAAACGGACAGGCCGATCCAGAACTTCTGGGCGCCGGTCTCCTCCTTGCCGTGGATACGGAATGTCGACACACCATGGTGCCCCACCGCATCATAGAGTTTCAGTTCCTCAAGAGTACGCTTGATCATGTTAGAACCGCTCCTTTGTCAATAAGTTTTTGAGATGCGCAATCTGCATAGAAAGCCAAATGTTTTCTACATGCCAGTGTAGCGCGAAACCAACTTTTTAGCAATACATACAATTCTGTAAGTAGGTAACCAAAAAGTCTCCTGAAAGTTGTCGTTTTCTCGGCTTTTTGTACATTTTTGAATAATTTTCGATTTATGTTTCGTCACTATAGACGCTGTTTTCAGGCTAATCTTGTATTCTCTTGTTATATTGCACATATTTTATGTTAAAATTTTGGCAACCAAAAAGCCGGTTTCGCCGCGCCACCCGCATAAAATCCAATTTAGCACTTGTGAAAGGAATGACTTTTATGATACTATGATTGCACACAATTACAGCATTTGCAAGGTTAGGAGATGAGCTTTATGCGTTCGGAAGAATTTAATACGCCGGTCAATCCGTATCACTACGTTTTGCACTGTATCGGTGGGAAGTGGAAGATGACCATTTTGCATGAAATTCATGCGCGCGGGAGCATTCGCTTCAATCAAACGCTAAAGATTCTGCCCATCTCCGAAAAAGTATTCAGCCAGCAGCTGCGTGAGCTGGTATCCGCGGGACTGATTGAGCGGATTTCCTATGATACCGTCCCGCCGAAGGTGGAATACGTGCTCACCAAACACGGCGAAACGCTGATCCCCGCGCTGGATATCCTCTACATCTGGAGTATCCGGAGAATGGATGAGCTGAACATCCCGATTGACGAAAACGCCTTTTCTGTGCATAAATCCGGGAAATATCTTGATGCCCTTGGCGACATCATGCACGAGCAGCATTGCGTGCCTGACGACGAGACAGCTCAGCTTTCGCAGACGGACGGATCATAAGAAGCAAGGCGGCGGCATGGTACCGCGGCCTTGCTTTCGTGCATCCTTGAATCAGGGATCAGTATCAGGAGGCGATTTGACGTGGCAAATATAAAGCAGGACCTCACACAGGGCCGCGTGCCGCAACAACTGGTGCGGTACTCCGCGCCTCTGGTTCTGTCGAGTCTGCTGCAGGCGATGTACAGTATTGCGGATATGGCTGTGGCGGGGCACTTTATCACCGGAGTCGCCCACGACAACGCCATGTCCGCGCTCAATACCGTCGGCATCATTATGAATATGATTACACAAATCGCCATTGGCCTGACCATTGGAGGCAATGTGCTGATCAGTCAGTACTTTAGCAAGCAGGAGGACGAAAAACGCAGGCACGCGTCGGGGACGCTCTTCTCCCTGTGTATGATCATTGGTCTTGTGTTGGCAGTTGTCTTTCTTCTCTGCGGCAGGCCGTTTCTGATACTCCTTCGGTCCCCCGCCCTTGAGGACTCGGTTGCCTATTTCAGTATCTGCGCCATCGGTATCTTTTTTATTTTTGCCTATAACGCGCTCTCCGCCGTATTGCGCGGCGTCGGGAATTCCGATATCCCGCTCTTCTGCATTATTTTTTCTGTCGCGCTCAACATTGTTCTGGATCTTTATTTTGTGGCGGGTCTGGGCTGGGGCGTCCGGGGTGCGGCGGTTGCAACCCTGCTTTCCCAGATACTCGCTTTTGGTATTGCGCTGTTTTTCTGTTTGCGTCATGGCGCAGACCTCGGGATACACCGTCGCTATATCATACCGGAACGCAGTATGGTAAAGGCAACGCTCCGCATTGGCCTGCCCACTGCCTTACAGTATACCATCGCGAGCCTCTCGTGGCTGACCATGGCAGGACTCATTAACGGGCATGGTACGGCGGTTTCGGCGGGCAACGGCGTCTCCAACCGCATACGCGATATTTGCCAGATTTTCATCACATCCATGACCGGTGCCGCCGGTACCATGTGCGCGCAGTGCATCGGCGCAAAGCTTTTTGATCGCGCGGAACAGGTCATGAAAACCTGCTTTAAAATCACCATTTTCATGTCGGTCATTATCATTGTGGTGGTGGAAATTTTTGCACCCACCTTTTGCCGCATGTTCAACCCCTCGGAGGAGGCGCTGAAATGGGCAGTACTCAATCTGCGCATCGAAATTGTGGGGCAGGTATTTTATGCCGGAATGTTCTCCTACAATACGGTGGCAACCGGTTCTGGGCATACTATCTTTGTTATGCTCAACTCCTTCTTAAACTGCATTGTCGTCCGGCTGATCCTCGCGATTATCCTCAACCACTTTCTCGGCCCCGTCGGCATTTATATCGCCTGCGGTGTTGCGGTCGCCAGCTCGGTGCCGGTCAGCATATGGTTCTACCGCTCCAACCGGTGGCGCACCTCCGTGGGGCTGTCATAAGAAAATTTTGAAAACAGTAAGGTGAATGGAATGGAAGAAAACAACATACACGAATTGCAGCTGACGGCGGCGCGCGCGCGGCTGCTGGCGATGGAGATGGTGTACACCGCCGCGTCCGGGCACATCGGCGGCTCCCTCTCCGCGATGGATATCCTGACGGCGCTCTATTTTGACCGCCTGCGGGTCAATCCTTCCGCGCCCAAGGACCCGGCGCGTGACCGCTTTGTCCTGTCCAAAGGGCACTGCACCCCGGCGCTCTATGCGGTTTTGGCGCTGCGCGGCTACTTTGACTGCGCGGAACTGAGGCTCTTTCGCTCGATTGACGGCCATTATTCCGGGCACCCCGATATGACCTATGTCCCCGGTGTAGACATGTCCACCGGCAGCCTGGGGCAGGGCATTTCCGCCGCGGTAGGGATGGCGCTTGCCGGAAAATTGGACAAGGCCGCCTACCGCGTATACACCCTGCTTGGCGACGGCGAGACGCAGGAGGGGCAGGTTTGGGAGGCCGCCATGTCCGCCCATAAGTACCACCTCGATAATCTTTGCGTTATTGTCGACGTCAACGGCCTGCAAATTGACGGTAGAACCGCCGACGTGATGCCAACCGAACCGCTGGACGCGCGATTCTCCGCCTTTGGCTTTTATACCATCACGGCAGATGGGCACGACTTCTCCGCCCTGCGCTCGGCGCTGGATTCGGCGCAGAAAGTGACGGGACAGCCCGTCGCCATACTCGCCCATACCGTCAAGGGCAAGGGCGTTTCCTTTATGGAAAACGACGCGGGCTGGCATGGCAAAGCGCCAAACGCCGAGCAGTATGCGGTGGCGCGTGCTGAGCTGGAAGCTACACTCGCTGCATTGGAGGGGAAATAAGATGGCAGAGAAAATTGCAAGCAGAGCGGCCTACGGCAAGGCCCTGGTCGCACTGGCGGAAGAATATCCAGCGCTGGTGGTACTGGACGCGGATCTTTCAAGCGCCACCATGTCCAAGGACTTTTCCAAAGCCTATCCCGACCGGTTTTTTAATATGGGTATTGCGGAGTGCAACATGATGGGGGTTGCCGCGGGGCTTGCCACTTGCGGCAAGAAGCCCTTTGCGAGCACCTTTGCCATGTTTGCCGCCGGACGCGCCTTTGAGCAGGTGCGCAATTCCATCGCCTACCCGCGTCTGAACGTGAAGGTCGTCGGCTCACACGGCGGGCTCTCGGTCGGCGAGGACGGCGCGACCCACCAGTGCTGTGAGGATTTTTCCCTTATGCGCACGATCCCCAACATGCTTGTCTGCTGCCCCTGCGACGCAAATGAGATGACCCACGCGGTCAAGGCACTGCTCGACTATGACGGCCCCGCCTACCTGCGCCTTGGGCGGCTCGCGGTGGAGTCGGTCACCGATAGCATACCCGATTATCACTTTGCGCTAGGAAAAGGCGTCACCCTGCGCACAGGCACCGACGCCACGATTGTCGCGGTCGGCCTGATGGTCCAAATGGCGTACAAGGCGGCGGAAATACTGGCGCAGGAGGGTGTCTCCGTCCGCGTCATCGATATGCACACCATCAAGCCCCTTGATGAGCCACTGCTCCTGCAGGCAGCGCGCGAGACAGGCGCAATTGTGACAACCGAAGAACACAATATCATCGGCGGTCTGGGCGCCGCCGTCACGGAATACCTCTCCTCCGCCTGCCCTGTTCCCGTGCTCCGCCATGGCGTGGAGGACACCTTTGGCCGCTCCGGCAAGGCGGAGCTGGTCATGGCACACTACCACCTGACGCCAGAGAGGATCGCCGAAAAAGTGCGGCAAGCGGTCGCACAAAAGAACGCATAACACGAAAACAGCGCAATCAAGATATCACTACAAAACAGGCGTGCAGGTGTTGAATTTTCAACACCTGCACGCCTCAGCCTGTCAAAAAACCTCGCCAATGGCGAGGTTTTTGTGGTATAATAGG
>JAJQEJ010000021.1 GCA_021201735.1 Oscillospiraceae bacterium
TCCCTATTATACCACAAAAACCTCGCCATTGGCGAGGTTTTTTGACAGGCTGAAAGCTCCGGGCCGATTGGCCCGGAGCTTTCCTGCGAATTACACTGCAGGGTGCAGTTGCAATTAAATTGTGTCTTCGAAGATGATAACGGTCGCTGCAGTAAACCGGCCGGAAGATTCCGTGCTCTGTGCAATGACAATGACCGTATCGGTGCTTGGATCGATATCGTCAGAGCTGCCGCCTTCGGAGATGTCACCATCAGATTCAACTGTGATGAACTCTGTGCTGTCATCCAAAGTGTAGGTGAGAATCTCAGTGCCGCTGTCTGTCGAGTTACCAGCTCTGGTCAGGGTTGTAAGCACAGAAGATGTGACGCTCGACACCTCAGCAGGTGCAAAGTATCTGGTCGAGCTGCTGCTCACACCGGTGATCTTGCTGGCGTCGCCGCCGACGTTCAGATAGAGGCCGGTGTTGTTGCTAATCGCGTTATTGCTGGAGTTATCCACGTACACGCCGCCATCGCCGTCGATATCATAGATCGTCCCGTTGTAGTATGCGGAGTACTCATACACCTTGGTTCCGGAAATGACTGTCTGCGCCCCATCGCCCAGGATAACGAGATAGCTGTCGTCGTCTGATGTGCTGTTCATTGCAAACATGACCTCAATCACGTTGTCATCGTCATACACATAGGCCACATCTGCACCGGTGAAGGAGGAGACGTTCGAGACGCCGGTGTATACCTTATAGCTGGTGCTGGAGCTGCCGACGACAAACACAGTGTCGGAGTCCATCGATACGCCGGAGACGAACCCGGTTCCGCTCGGAGATGCCTTGCCCTTTGTGACGGAGGCACCTGTCGCGAAGCCCTGATCACCCGCGTCGACTGTATCAATGTCGTAGGTTCCGTTGTCATTCTCGCTGTAGGTGTAGACAGCGCCATCTGCTGCTGAAATGAGGTCAGCTTGCAGATTATACACATCGTAGCCGCTAATCTGATTTTCAACGATGTCTTCAATCGAATCACCGTTAAAGTTTTCGATCTCAATGGTGCCGTAGCTGCCGTCGGAGAACACCACTCTTACCTTCAGCGCTTCGAAGTAGTTGCCGGTCGTATCCAGATCCGTGACATTGCTGCTTCTTGCATACAGGTAATCGTCCGAAGTCTTATCTGCATCCAGATAAACAATGTTGTTGTAGGTGTCCAGATAAAGGGTCGCGTCCTTATTCACGGAGACATTGCTGAAATCGGCATCGCCCTTGGAGGTAACCTTGGAGGTGTTGGCCAGTGCGGAAATCTCATAGGTTGTGCCGTCCACGGTGATCTTGTCGGTTCTTCTGGAGGTAATGGTTGACGTAAGAACCTCCGCTGGGGTCACCTGCGTAACATCGCCGATATCGATATAGAACGCGTAGTCGTTCTTTGCAATGTCCACGTTATCAAAATCGCCGATATCGGTATAGGCATCCGTTGTGCTCAGGTTGTCTGAACCCTCGTTGAGCACCACGTTGTCGCTGCTATCCAGCTCCAGCGTGCTGTCAAGGCCGAATCTGCCGACCTTGGAGATCGTCACCTTGCCGTCGCCGGAGGTGCTGTAGGTTGTCACCTTGCCGAAGGCCGGCGCGGTGAAGAGCACTACGTCGATCTTGCCGTCGTCTGTGTTATCAATGAACTTGCAGACAATGCCGGCACCGGTGAGGTCTGTCAGGGTAGAGG
Organism: Oscillospiraceae bacterium; assembly: GCA_021201735.1. Taxonomy (GTDB): domain Bacteria; phylum Bacillota; class Clostridia; order Oscillospirales; family Oscillospiraceae; genus JAJQEJ01. The sequence continues at coordinate 1,710 of JAJQEJ010000021.1, forward strand.
TCGACAGATTGGCGTCTGAATAGTCGAAGCTCTTCTCATCGTAGTTCCAGTAGAGAATAACGCTTTCACTGTACACGTCGCTGCTGACGTTCTGCAGCAGGTTGCTTGTGCTGTTGAACTTCAGCCCCGCGCTGTTGAGATCCTTCTTCAGGTCGTCCCATTTATCGTAACCGTTGCCGGTCTCGAACACGGTGTTGTCGTCATCGTTGAGGATCATCTCGCCGACAATGGTAGCCTTCTCGGAAGAAGTGCTGCTGTTGGAGGGAACCGCGTAGACGGATACCTTCATGCCCAGCACGCTGCCGTCGGAGCTGAACTTGTAGTTGCCGTCGCTCAGGCCAGCGTTGTTCTCTTCCACGTTCGTCAGGGTGGTCTTTCCGTCCATGCCGCTGCCGCTGATATACTCGTTGTTGGTAACAACACCGGTCACCTTAACAGCCTTATACGCATTTTCCAGCAGGGTCGTGGTGCCGAGCGCATACTTGTAGTTCACGCCGTTAGAGTCATACTCATAGGACGGCTCCATGATATATGCGTCGAGCGCGTTGTAGATCATCTGTGACACATTGTCACGGCTGATCGCGAGGGACGGGGTCAGGCTGGACAGGCCGTTGTAAAGGTCGGCATCCTTGGCATACGCTCTTGCGTTGACCATACCTTCCCACTGCGCGCCTGTGAAGCCGAAGACTGCCGCGTCATAACCCAGGGTGGTCAGCAGCATCTTGGCGGCCTCAGAACCGGTCACGTCTGAATCGGGGTCAAAGCGCCCGTCGCCGCGGCCACCGATGATGCCGTTGTTGGCGCAGTACTCAATGTAGCCTGCAGCCCAGTGGCCCTCCGTATCGGTGAACGTGTAGGTCGTCGGGGTTTCACTCACACTGTCACTGCCGCCGCACTTGATGATGGCGATCATCTTGGCCATCTCAGCACGAGTTACGGTCGCGCTGGGGTCGAAGACGCCGGTGTCGCGGCCGGCAATCACATTCAGGTTGACCAGCGTAGAAACAGCCGTCTGATTGGTGATGTCGTCCTTATCCGGGAAGTCTTCAATGCTCGCCGCTCCGGTAGATATGACCAGCACGCTAACAAGCATAGCCGCTGCCATAACCAGAGAGAGAGCTCTCTTGAGGTTTCTCATGGAAATCTCCTCCTTTAAATTTGCCCGGGCAGGGTCTCCCCACTCCGTGGCTTACACTCATAATATAGCGGAGGGGGGGCCGTTCGTCAACCGTTTCCCCCGATTTGTAACACAAGCGTAATATAACGTTTCAGGATATGTCTGCCTTTTAATTTTACATGTTTTTCACTATGTTGGCAGGGAATTGGCGAAATAAGACCCGCGGTTGTCTTCCCGCGGGCCTTATTCTTCCATTCTCAGTTATGAGACACAGCGCTCCTGTTCCCCCTGCATCGCAAGGCGGGCGAGCTGGTCAACCGCCTCAGCGGACAGATTACACAGGCAGGCGACCGCGTCCTTGTGGGCGGCATCCGGCTTGAGCTTCAGGCACCGGGTGAAGAGCGCGTCAAGCGCGTTGTACTTTACATTTAACTCCTTTGCCGCATGCACCCCCGCCGGGGTAAGCTGCACGGAGCCGTAGGGCCGCTTCCGGATGAACTCCCCTTCCGCCAGTACACCGAGCATGTACACCACACTTGCGCGCGTCACGCAGAGTGTCTCGGCGATATCCACCGACCGGACGGCACCCAGGCCACCGCTCAGGTCAAAAATCGTCAGCAGATACCGCACCGCGGCGGGGGAGAGCTCCGTGTCGCGCTCTCTTGCGCCCACTGTTTTTGCAGCTGCCATCACGATACCCCCGCAAATCCGCTGCCGAAGGCACGGCAGGCATCGAGCCCCGCGTCATCCGGCGTCTCGTTGAGGATCAGGCCTTCCCCGTTATATACCGACGCGCCCGCGGCACCGGCGCGGTCACACCACTCGCGCATCCACTGTCCGTCACCCCAGCCGTAGGAGCCGAACAGCGCCACCTTTTTCCCCGCGAGCTCCCCCTCAATCGATTGAAAGTACGGCTCAAACTCGCTCTCCTCCAGTTGCTCCGCCCCCATGGACGGGCAGCCGAGCGCCAGCAGGTCGCAGTCCTTTGCGTCACTCGCCTTTGCCGCGTCAACGGCAAGCAGGTTCACCTCGGCCCCGGCCTTGCGCGCCCCATCGGCAATCGCATCCGCCATCGCCTGTGTGTTCCCTGTCTGGGACCAATAAATAACTGACATTTTCATCGCTGTCATTTCCTCCTACATATAAATATGATTTGTCATTTTGTCTGCATCCACTTGTCTTGGCGTGCAGGCGAAAAGCTGCGTCAGCGTCATCCCCTGCTCCAGCTTGCGGCAAAGCGCGTTCCGGCAGCGGTCGTACCGCGCAAACCGCGCCTGCGCCTGTACCGGATCGGCATAAACCTTCCAGTGTCCGCAGAGCTTGCAGTTCTGTCCGTGAAAGTGCTGGAACCCGGCCACATCGGCGGGCGGATACTCCAGAAAAAGGCCGATTTCGTGTGGGAACGCACGCTCCTCTGCCAGCCGCAGCTTCAAATGTGCCAGCAGCGCCTCCAACGTCCCATCCTGCGGATAGCCTGCACGGGCCAAAATCCAACGCGCCCCCGGCTGTGCCAGATGGGCCTTGAGCAGTTCCTCCCGGTAGACCAGCAACAAAATACGCTTTCCAGAGTCCTGCAGGATGCAGAAGGAGACGCCGCAGCCTGCAAATTTCGCTCGATACGCTTCCAGCCTCAACGGCAAATTCGGTACGCGCGCATACTGCAGCGTAAGCAGGTTGCCCGCCTTGATTCCGGCAAGGGCGGGCGCGCAGTGCAGCGCCAGTTCTTTCTCCAACAAGTCAGGCAAATGGGTTCCTCCTTTTTTGTAGCAGGTTAGCGTCCGCTAACCATCAGACAAAACAGTTGTTAGCTTCCGCTAACCTTACTGCACAAAGAATATCACATCATTTCTGTCCTGTCAAGCGCCAAAATATGGATTTTCAGAAATTTTATATGTCCCGCGTCTGCATATACTCCTTCAGCTTGGAAAATGTCTCCTCGCTGATATAGTGCTCTACACGGCAGGCATCCTCCTCCGCCGTCTTTTGGGATACTCCGATTGCCGTAAGGCATTTTGTGATCACCTGATGGCGCTCATAGACGCGCCCGGCGATCTCATGGCCCTCCTCCGTCAGCTCAATCCAGCCTTCCTTATCCACAGTAATATACCCATTTTCCCGTAGTAGTGCCATCGCCCGGCTGATACTCGGCTTGGAAAACTCCAGATGGTGGGCGATATCCACAGAGCGCACCGCACCTTTTTCACTTTTCAGGCGCAGAATCGTCTCCAGATAGTTTTCAGCCGACTCGTAAATTTTCACCGCCAGCCCCTCCTTCGCATCCGTCTCAGTTTCTGCCATTATAGCATACAACTGCCCACGAAACAAGAGGGGCAATCGGCACACTTATGTTCAAAAAGAACCTATCGCCAGCGTTCTCCAAATTTTGCTCCTCGTGTTGCCGCAGCAACAGACAAACGATATTTTTTATGGTATAACGTAAACGTAGTATTGTGTGTGTATCTATATGCACAGCGCAAAGGCTTATATCATTATTTTTAAAGATGAAACTATCATTCAAGCGGGGGAAGCGCGTGTATTCCAACATTCAACATTTTATAGGAGGATAACTATGGATTTCCTGAGCGATATTCTGCATGCTGTCAGTGATGCTTTAAAATGGCCTTGCATCATTATTTTGATTGCTTTTTTGATTGCAACAGTCTGGCAGGTGGGCGACCTTATCGTGGAGTATATTGTCGACAGAAGAAAGCTAAAGGCGGACACCACCACCTTGCTGCGAAAAATCCCGGGCACAGGGCGCAAAGGCGCGGCGGCTTTGATGGAGAGCAGCGCAATCACCAAGCGCCAAAAACGACTTGCCAAACGGGTGCTTGATACTGCCGACCTGCCCGAAACAACCGCAACGACAATTGTACAGGAGCTACTCAACGAAGAGGAAGAATTCCTGAAAAAGAACCTTACACCGACGGACATGATTGCAAAGCTTGGTCCTATGTTTGGCCTGCTGGGCACCTTGATCCCGCTCGGCCCCGGTATTCTCGCACTGGGAGAGGGAAAGACCGAAATACTCGCAGAATCCATCGGCGTCGCGTTTGACACCACGGTCGCGGGCATCATCGCAGCGGCGGTATGCCTGGTACTCTCTCATATCCGCAAAAGCTGGTATACCAAATACATGAACATCAATGAGGCGCTTGCCGAGAGCTTGCTGGAGGAGGTGCTGGAAAATCATGGAAATACGGAAGCCGAAACGTTTATCGCGCCGAAGCAAACGTCGGGGTGGACTCGGGCGTGAGGAAGCGCCTGACCCTATGGGAAGCGTAGCAAACCTCAGCGATATTATGCTGGTCTTTGCCTGTGGCCTGATGGTTGCAATTGTTGCGTTCTGGAACATTGATTTGGACAACATCGACAAAATCAGAAATCAAGAAAACGGGTTTGAAATCAAAGGAGATATCTATAAGGATCCGGAAACCGGAACCATATACCTCATCCCCCCCAGCGATGCGGAGGCATCAGACTCTGACGCAACAGAAGATGCCACCGGCGCAAACGCAGGTGCCACCGACACCACGGAATAGCCATATCCCCGTTTTATGTGCGAAAAAGGAGGTATCTCGCCAGTGGCAAGGAAAACAAGGCGGCTGGTAACGCGCAAAGAGCGCGAAGCAGAGAACATTAACCCCATGGATGGTCTTGGTAACCTGAGCGATATTATGCTGGTCTTTGCCTGCGGGCTGATGATTGCGATCATTCTATTGTGGCAGGTGAATTTAAAAGACGTTGTTATGATTTTTGATGAAGATAATCTGGTCGAAGTGGACGATCCTGACACCGTCGAAAACATGCTGAATTCTTTGAGCGATTCCGACAAAGTCGGGTCTGCCTATTCCGATAAGAGCGGGAAGGTGTTTACCTTAACCGATGAGGATGAAGACAAGCAAGCGGAATCCGAATCGACAGCAAATACGGCAGCGCCCTGACCACTGCCTCTGATATTTTGCGAAACCGCCCGCCTCGCGGCTTGCGCGAGGTTTCGCTTGTTCATATTCATACGCACACGGTAACGCTTCCGTCCTCCTCCAGACAGATCAGGCCATCGCGCTGCATATCGTTCAGTTCTCTCGAGAGCGCGCTGCGATTGACGCACAAATACTGCGCAAACTGCTCCCGATCCATTCCGAGGTGGAAGCGATTCCCACGCCTGCGCTGCATAATCCGAAGAAACGTCATAATCCGCTCACGCAGTGCTCGCTTGGAAAGCACCTCCGCTTTATATATAAGCCGCACACACCGGTCGGCCAGCATCTGATTCATATTGCGCAAAAACAGATTGGCTACAAACGGCCGGACGCTCCCCGCCATGATCCCGTCCAGACTGAGGGTGAGCACGATGCTCTCCTCCACGGCGGTATAGGTGAGCAGCGATGTCTGTTTCGTCGAGCAGACGCTCTCCAGTCCAAGCAGCTCTCCCTGCTCGTAAAATTCCAATATATGCGACTGCCCTTCACTACTGTTCCTTGTACCCGATAGCCTGCCTTTCTGTAAAAAGCCAATCCTGACAGAGGACTCTCCTTCGGCGATAAAAACAGCGCCTTTTTTTATAGCGCGAAACGACGGCTGCATCGCGCTGCAGAGTACAACCGCTTCTTCCCTGCTAAACCCCTGAAATAGCACTGTACTACAGACGGCTTCCAGCGCCTCATGACCAATCCCTACGATCGCCTCTTCCAACGCAGCCACCTTCTTGACTCAATTTATATTTTTTTATGATATACCAAAGGTTTTTTATTGTCAAGAAAAATGAAACATACGCCTTGCGCAGCTTTTTTGCCGCACAGGGCGCATGTTCCATTATCACGCTACTACAACATTATATCTTATAAAGTTCTTCCAAGCGCAGGAGGTGGTCATACCGCTCTTTTGCATTTTCTTCATTTTTCTCGAAGAGATCCTTTGCGCGCGCGGGCGCGGCCTGCGCGAGGGAGGCATAGCGCGCCTCGTTCATCAAGAATTCCTGATAGCCTCCGGCGGGTGCCTTGCAGTCCAGCACGAAGGGATTTTTGCCCTCTGCCTTGAGCGCGGGATTGAAGCGGAACAGGTTCCAGTATCCACAGTCCACCGCCTTTTTCATCTCACTCTGGCAGTTGCCCAAGCCGCCCTTGATGGAGTGCATCTCACAGGGGGAATAGCCGATGATGAGGGACGGCCCGTGGTACGCCTCCGCCTCGTTGATTGCCTTGAGCGTCTGGTTTGCGTTTGCTCCCATGGCGACCTGCGCTACATAGACATAGCCGTACTGCATGACGATTTCAGCAAGCGATTTCTTCTTGATATTTTTACCCGCGGAGGCGAACTGCGCCACCTGACCGATGTTGGAGGACTTGGAGGCCTGCCCGCCGGTGTTGGAATAGACCTCGGTGTCGAACACAAAGATATTGACATCCTCACCGGAGGCGAGCACATGGTCGAGTCCGCCGTATCCGATATCGTACGCCCAGCCGTCGCCGCCGAAAATCCAGACCGATTTCTTGCTCAGGTAAGCCTTCTGCTGCAAAATCTGGCGGGCGAGGGTGCACGCCTCACAGTTGCAATAGTTCTCTCCGGCCGCCTTGAGCGCCTGCATATGCGCCAGGAATTCACCGTGCCTGTCGCCAAACACATCCTTGGCGGCGGGGGACGACAGGAAGGCCAGACACTCGTCCACACCCATAATCCCCTGCTCCAGCGCCGTGATATATTCTTCTGTCGCTGTAGCATTTGCCGCGCTGTCGTCCATCGTATCCAGCCAGCGCTGGGCGGCGGCCTTGAGCGCTGCGTCGGCATAGTCCACCGCGATCAGCGCACGGGTCTTCTCCGCCAGATTCTCCCGCATGGTTTTTTGCGCGAGATACATGCCGAGGCCATGCTCCGCGTTGTCCTCAAAGAGAGAGTTTGCCCATGCGGGGCCTTTGCCCTGCTTGTTCACCGTATAGGGTGAGGTCGCCGCCGGGCCGCCCCAGATGGATGAGCAACCGGTCGCGTTGGAGATGTACATACGGTCGCCGCAAACTTGCGTTACAAGGCGGGCATACGCAGTCTCCGCGCAGCCTGCGCAGGAGCCGGAAAACTCAAGCAGCGGGGTCTTGAACTGGCTGCCCTTCACCGAGGTATTGTCCGCCACATCTTCCTTCACGCTGACGTTGCCTACCATGTAGTTAAACACATCCTGCTGCGCGCCCTGGCTCTCCTGCGAGACCATCGTCAGCGAATGGGTCGGGCAGATGTTGGCGCAGACGTTGCAGCCCATGCAGTCCAGCGGGGAAATTGCGAGCGCGTACTGGTAGATTCCCTTGCCTTTGCCCGCCTTGAAGGGCACCGCTTTTGTCCCGGCGGGCGCGTTTTTCTGCTCCTCTTCCGTCAGCGCGTAGGGCCGAATGGTCGCATGGGGGCAGGCATAGGCGCACTGGTTACACTGAATACAGGTATTCTCATTCCAGGTCGGCACCGATACGGCGACGCCGCGCTTTTCATACGCGGATGCGCCCTGCGGGAAGGTGCCGTCGGCATAGCCGCTTGCAAACGCGGATACGGGCAGACTGTCTCCGTCCATGCGTCCGATCGGATCGAGGATACCCTCCACAAGCCGCACAACGCTCTCCCGTCCCTCCGGCTTGGCACCGGGGGCCTTCTCCTCCGCGTTTGCCCACGCAGCAGGAACTTCATACTTCTGAAATGCCGTTGCGCCGGCGTCAATGGCCTTGTGGTTCATATCCACCACGTCCTGCCCCTTCTTCAGATAGGAGTGGGTGGCGGCGTCCTTCATGTACCCGATGGCCTCCTCCGTAGGCATGACCTTTGCAAGGGTAAAGAATGCCGACTGGAGAATGGTATTTGTGCGCTTGCCCATGCCGATCTCCTTTGCGAGATCAATGGCGTTGATGGTGTAGAGCTGTATATTGTTCTGCGCGATATAGCGCTTTGCTTCGGCGGGCATGTGCCGCTCTAACTCTTCGTTGCTCCACTGGCAGTTGATCATAAACACGCCGCCGGGCTTTACGTCGTTGACCATCTTGTATCCTTTGATGACGTAAGAGGGGTTATGGCAGGCGACAAAATCCGCCTTATTGATATAGTAGGGCGCGCGAATGGGGGAGTTGCCAAAGCGCAGGTGGCTGATGGTCACGCCGCCCGTTTTCTTGGAGTCATACTGGAAATACGCCTGCACGTACTTGTCGGTGTGGTCACCGATGATTTTGATGGAGTTTTTGTTCGCGCCGACGGTGCCGTCGCCGCCCAGTCCCCAGAACTTGCACTCGATGGTGCCCGGTGCCGCCGTGTTGGGCGAGGGCTTTTCGGGCAGGGATGTGTTGGTCACGTCATCCACAATGCCGATGGTGAACTGGCGCTTCGGCTCCTGCTTCGTCATCTCCTCATACACCGCAAAGACGGAGGACGGCGGGGTATCCTTGGAGCCGAGTCCGTAGCGCCCGCCGATGATGGTCGCCTGACGGCCCGCGTTTGCAAACGCGGTGACGACGTCCATATAGAGCGGTTCGCCCTGCGCGCCCGGCTCTTTGGTGCGATCAAGTACCGCAATCGTCTTCGCCGTCGCGGGAATGGCAGCGAGCAGGCGCGCGGGGGCGAAGGGGCGATAGAGGCGCACCTTCACAAGACCCACCTTTTCCCCGTGGGCGTTGAGGTAGTCGATGACCTCCTCCGTCACATCACAGATGGAACCCATCGCGATGATCACGCGCTCCGCGTCGGGCGCGCCGTAGTAGTTAAAGAGCTGGTAGTCGGTGCCCAGCTTGGCGTTGACCTGATGCATGTACCCTTCCACAATGTCCGGCACGGCGGCGTAGTACTTGTTTGCAGCCTCACGGTGCTGGAAGAAGATATCCCCGTTTTCATGGGATCCGCGCATCACGGGGTGCTCCGGGTTGAGTGCGCGGTCGCGGAATGCCTGCACCGCGTCCATGTCGAGCATCTCCGCGAGATCGTCGTAGTCCCATATCTGAATCTTCTGGATTTCATGCGACGTGCGAAACCCGTCAAAGAAATTGACAAACGGAACGCGGCCCTTGATGGCGGCAAGATGCGCCACCGCAGCGAGATCCATGACCTCCTGCGGATTACTCTCTGCGAGCATGGCAAACCCGGTCTGCCGACAGGACATCACGTCAGAATGGTCGCCAAAAATGTTCAGCGCGTGGGTTGCCACGGTGCGCGCCGAAACGTGGAATACCGCCGGAAGCAGCTCACCGGCCATTTTGTACATATTCGGAATCATGAGCAGCAAGCCCTGACTCGCGGTATATGTCGTCGTCAGGGCACCCGCGGCAAGCGAGCCATGTACCGTTCCAGCGGCACCGGCCTCCGACTGCATCTCCACCACCTTGACCGTGCTCCCAAATACGTTCTTCCGACCGGCGGATGACCACTGGTCGACGCTGTCCGCCATTGGGCTCGAGGGGGTGATCGGATAAATACCGGCCACCTCGGTAAAGGCATAGGACACATGGGCAGCGGCTGTGTTCCCGTCCATTGATTTAAGCTTGCGTGCCATGACTGCTTCCTCCTTAATTGAATCCCGAAAGACCTGCCCTCTTGCGGGGGCATTGATAAATGTGTTACTATTTTAACATCTTGTATGGATTTTGTAAATGCAATCTTGCCTGGTAAAATATCTTTGGCAAAAAGGTAAAATTGTCGGTTTAATTCCAACCGGTTTTGCAGGATTTCGCCCTGCTTTCTGGCAAATTGAAACCATTTTTACAGATTGATGTGTTGTGTTTGTACTGTCGGCTTTGTTATGCTATACTATAAAGCGTGTAAAATAATATGCAATTCATCCATCACAAGGAGGACTTCCTTTGGTTTGCAAGATACGCTCTTTAGGGCTGCACGGAATTACAGGCTATGAGGTGGTCGCCGAGTGCGACCTCTCCGGCGGGCTGCCCGCCTTCGAGATCGTCGGCCTGCCCGACACGGCGGTGAAGGAGGCGCGCGACCGCGTGCGCTCCGCCATCAAAAACTGCGGGTTTTCCTTCCCCGTCTCCCGCATTACCGTGAACCTCGCTCCCGCCGACCGGCGGAAGGCCGGGACGGTGTATGACCTGCCCATTCTGATTGGCATTCTGGCCGCGGGCGGGCAGCTGAAATGCCCTGCGGCGGACGTGGCCTTTGTCGGCGAGCTCTCGCTGTCCGGCGACCTGCGCCCTGTGACGGGTATGCTCCCCATGGCAATGGCGGCAAGCGCGGCGGGCATGACCACCCTCTACGTCCCCGCCGACTCCGCCGCGGAGGCGACCCTTGCAGGCGATGTCACCGTCTATCCCGTGCAGACCGTGACTCAGCTCGCCGCCCATCTGCGCGGTGAGTCGTTGATCGCACCCATGCCCGCGTGGCAGGAGACCGCCGCCGCCGAGGTTGTTCCAGACTTCTCAGAGGTAAAGGGGCAGGAGCAGGTCAAACGGGCGCTTGAAATCGCCGCGGCGGGCGGGCACAATATCGCCATGGTCGGCTTCCCCGGCTCAGGCAAGTCCATGCTCGCGCGGCGGTTACCCTCCATCCTGCCCGATATGACACGGCAGGAGGCGCTTGAGTGCACACAGGTGCACTCCGTGATGGGACTGACCTCCAAGCAGCGTCCGCTGCTCACAAGCCGCCCCTTTCGCAGTCCGCACCACAGCATCTCTGCCACGGGACTCTCCGGCGGCGGCAGTCCCCTGCCACGGCCCGGTGAAATTTCACTCTCGCACCAGGGTGTCCTCTTTCTTGACGAGATGCCGGAGTTTCACAAGAATGTACTGGAGGCGCTCCGCCAGCCGATGGAGGAGGGGGCCGTCCACATCACCCGCGCCGCGGGGAGCGAGACCTATCCCGCGCGCTTTATGCTCGTCTGCGCCATGAATCCCTGCAAATGTGGCTGGTATCGGCATCCGTCAGGGCGCTGCCGCTGCGCGCCGGGGGATGTGGAAAAATACCTCGATAAGATTTCCGGCCCGCTGCTCGACCGCATCGACCTGTATGTCGACGTCCCGTCGCTGGAATTCGATGAGCTGACACGCAAATCGCCCGCCGAGTCCTCGGCGGAGATCAAAAAACGTGTCAACGCCGCACGCGCCATCCAGACCGCCCGCTTTGGGCAGGATGGCCCGCGCTGCAACGCGGACATGGGGCAGGCGGAATTGCACACCTGCTGTGTACTGGACGACCCGTGTCAGGCGCTGATGAAGGGCGCGTTTGAGCGGATGGGCCTGACCGCGCGCAGCTACGACCGTATTCTCCGCGTGGCGCGGACCATCGCAGACCTGGACGAGAGCGCCGCCATCGGCGTACCCCATCTGGCGGAGGCGATCCAGTACAGGGCAAGCGACTACTTAAATCGATAACGGGCACGACCCCGCAGGAAAGGATGTTACAGTTGCAGGAAATGATACTCCTCAAGCTCGGCGAGCTGGTGCTCAAGGGCCTCAACCGCCGCAGCTTTGAAGATCGGCTGATGGGCAACGCCCAGCGCAGGCTGAAACCCTACGGAAACTTTCGCATTTACACCAAGCAGTCCACCACGTATATCGAGCCCAAGGACGACAACTGCGATATGGACGGGGCATGGGGTGCGATGCAAACGCTCTTCGGCGTCGCGGGGATGTCCCGCGCGCATTCCTGTGCCAAGGACCAGGACGCCCTTTTCGAGACCGCGAAAACCTATCTCGGCGACCAACTGCGCGCCGCCAAGACCTTCAAGGTGGAGAGCAAGCGGGCGGATAAATCCTTTCCCATGACCTCCATCGCGCTCTCGCAGTATGTCGGCGGCGCGCTGCACGACGCCTTCCCCCACCTGTCGGTGGATGTGCACCACCCGGAGCTGACCGTCACGCTGGAGGTGCGGGAGCTCGCGGCATACGTCCACGCCGACCCGCAGCCCGGCGCGGGCGGCCTGCCGGTCGGGGTGAACGGCAAGGCGGTTGCGCTCCTCTCGGGCGGCATCGACTCCCCCGTCGCGGCGTGGATGATCGCAAAGCGCGGCGTGGCGCTGGAGATGGCGCACTTTTTCAGCTATCCATACACCTCGCAGGAGGCAAAGCAGAAGGTGCTGGATTTGGCGAACATCCTCGTCCCGTGGTGCGGGCGGCTTACCGTGCACGTGGTGCCGTTCACCGCCATTCAGGAGGAACTGCGCCGCCGCTGTCCGGAGGAGCTGTTCACCGTCATCATGCGGCGGTTTATGATGCGTATCTCAGAGCGGATTGCCCGCCGCATCGGCGCGGGCGCGCTCGTAACGGGTGAAAGCCTCGGCCAGGTCGCAAGTCAGACCATGGAGGCGATGCACTGCACCGGCGCGGTCTGCTCTCTCCCCATCTTCCGCCCGGTCGTCGGGATGGACAAGGAGGAGATTGTCCGCGCCGCGCGAAAAGTCGGGACGTTTGATACCTCCATCCTCCCCTTTGAGGATTGCTGCACCGTTTTCACCCCCAAGCACCCGCGCCTGCGCCCCGTACTCGGTGAGGTGGAGGCCGCCGAAGCGGCGCTCGATATAGAAGGTCTGATCGAAATGTCTATTGCGGGCATTGAACGGATACAATTAAAGTAACACTAGACAGGAAAGAGGGACCACTGTATGTCCAATACCGCAGAACTCATTGCCGTCGGCACCGAGCTGCTGCTCGGGAATATCGCCAACACAGACGCGCAGATGCTCTCCAAGGAGCTCTCCGCCCTCGGCATCAATGTTTACTACCACACCGTGGTCGGCGATAATCCGGAGCGGCTGGGGCAGGCCGTTAACCTCGCGAAATCCCGCGCCGATATCATCATCACCACCGGCGGCCTCGGCCCGACCTATGACGACCTGACCAAAAACGTCCTCGCCGACACCTTTGGCAAAAAGCTAGTGTTTCATGAGGACTCCGCCGCGCGCATCCGCGACTATTTTATGCGGATGAAGCGGGAGATGACGGAAAACAACCTCCTGCAGGCCATGCTGCCGGAGGGCTGTACTGTATTCGATAACGACTGGGGCACCGCCCCCGGCTGCGCCTTTGAAGCTGACGGCGTCTGCGTCATCATGCTCCCCGGCCCGCCGCAGGAGTGCGCAAAGATGTTCCAGCACCGTGCGGCACCCTACCTGCAAAGCCGCTCAGATGGGCTCATTCTCTCCCGCTCCCTGCGCATTTTCGGCATGGGGGAGGCCGCCGTGGAGGCTCAGCTGCATGACAAGATGAACCGGATGACAAACCCCACCCTCGCCCCATACGCCAAGCCCAGCGAGGTGGAGCTGCGCATCACCGCCAGAGCGGACACAGAGGAGGAGGCGCGCCGCCTGATCGCCCCGGTGGAGGCGGAGCTGCGCGAGGAGCTGGGCGAGCTGATCTACGGTGCCGATGTCAATTCCTTGGAGGAGGCGATTTTACCGCTTTTACAGGAGCGCGGCATGACCTTCGGCTGCGCGGAATCCTGCACCGGCGGCCTCATCGCAGAGCGCTTTACCGCCTGCCCTGGCGCCTCCGCCGTGTTTAATGGCGGTATTGTCAGCTACAGCAATGACGTAAAGCAATCGTTATTGAACGTATCGTCAGACATGCTCGCCGCGCACGGCGCGGTATCCGCGCCCGTTGCGGAGAGTATGGCGCAGGGGGCGCGGCGCGCCCTCGGCTGTGACCTTGCCATTGCCGCCACAGGCGTCGCGGGGCCGGATTCCGACGCGCGCGGCACGCCGGTCGGTACCGTCTTTGTCGCCCTTGCTTCCCCCACCGGCATCTGGGTGCGTGAGCTCACGCTGGGCTTTGGCCGTGACCGCATCCGCACCCTCGCCGCAAGCTATGCCTTTGACATGGCGCGCCGCTATCTCTGCGCTTTGCCCATTGTCTGATCCGGCGCAATCCAGCCGCTGCCGAGCACGACGTCACCATCATAAAACACCGCGAGCTGACCTGGGGTCGGTGCGCGGACGGGCATTTCTGTCTCAATCAGAACACCGTCCCCGTCCAAGGAAATCACCGCGGGCGTTACTGTCTTTGTGTGCCGCAGGCGAATGCTGACGCGGCGGGGGGCGGTAAGCGCCATCGTATCCAGCCAGTTGCGGTCACCACACCACACACGTGTGGTCAAGAGATCGCCGCCGTCGGAAAGCACCACCTCGTTGCGCTCCGGATGAATGGCGGAGACAAAATAGCGGTGGGGGCCGGAGACGCCGAGCCCTCGGCGCTGCCCGAGCGTGTAGGCGTGAATACCCCGGTGATGCCCCAGCACATTGCCCGCGCCGTCGACAAACTCCCCCGGCGGCGGGGTCTTTCCGCGCTTTTCGAGCCACACGGCGTAATCCCCGTCCGGAATAAAACAGATTTCCATACTGTCCGGCTTATCTGCCACCGGTAGACCTATCTGTGCCGCAAGGGCGCGCACCGCCGTCTTTTCATAGCCGCCGAGCGGAAATCGGATGCGTGTGAGCATCTCTCGCGGCAGGCGGGCGAGCATGTAGGACTGGTCGTTGGCGGAGGTGCCTTTTTTGAGCCGCCCGTCCTCTATCCGCGCGTAGTGTCCCGTTGCGACGTAACGCGCACCGATGCGGTCGGCCACGCCCAGAAGCGCAGGAAACTTCACCGCCGGGTTGCAGCGCGCGCAGGGAAGGGGTGTCTGCCCCGCGAGATACGCCGCCGCAAAGGGTGTACAGACCTGCGCTTCCAGTTCGTCGCGAATGTCAATCGTCTCAAATCCGAGGCCAAAACAGGCGGCAACAGCCGCGGCGTCCCGCCCGCCGTCGCCGCCGAGTCCAATATCCAGATAGACGCAGTGGACCTCAAATTCCGATGACAGAAGCTTTGCCGCAACGGCGGAATCCACACCGCCGGAGAGTCCGAGTACGATTTTCTCCATGCCCCTCACCCCTGTTTCCGGTGCTCGAGATAGATCATCAGCGCCACAATGTCCGCCGGGCTGACACCGGAGATGCGCCCGGCCTGCCCCAGATTAAGGGGCCGAATCTGTTGGAGCTTCTGCCGCGCCTCGATCCGCAGGCCGTGGATGTCCATATAGTCGAGCCCCGCAGGGAGCGCGCGGGTTTCCAGCTTGCGCAACTCCTGTACCTGCCGGTTCTGGCGGTCGATATAGCCCTGATACTTGACCATAATTTCCACCGTTTGCGCTATTTCCTGGGAAATCTCCGGCCTTTCGCCCAATGACGCAAGGTCGGCGTACGTCACCCGCGGGCGGCGCAGTAGGTCGCCCATGCGCGCGCCGTTCGGCGCGGACGGCTCACCCCTTGATGCGAGCATGGCGTCGAGCGCGGGAGAGGGGGAGAGGCCGGTCTTTTCGAGCCGCGCGATCTCCCGCTCCACCGTCTGATACTTGTCCAGTACCCGCGCATGGCGCTCCGCCGAGATGAGCCCGAGCCGGTAGCCGGTCGGGCAAAAGCGCAGGTCGGCGTTATCCTGCCGGTGGATGAGGCGGTATTCCGTGCGCGAGGTCATCATGCGGTACGGCTCATTGGTTCCCTTTGTCACCAGATCGTCAATGAGCACGCCAATATATCCCTCGTCCCGCCCGATGATCAGGGGCGGGTTTTTTTGTATCTTCAGCGCGGCGTTGACACCGGCGACAAAGCCCTGCACGGCAGCCTCCTCATATCCGGAGGAACCGTTAAACTGCCCCGCGCCATACAGTCCGCCGATTTTTTTGCACTCCAGCGTGGGGAGCAGCTCGGTCGGGTCGATGCAATCATACTCAATGGCATATGCCGGACGGGTCATCTCCGCGTGCTCCAGCCCCGCGATGGTGTGCAGCATCTCGATCTGCACCTCCTCCGGCATGGAGGAGGAAAAGCCCTGTATGTAAAGCTCCTCGGTGTCGAGCCCCATAGGTTCCACAAACAGCTGGTGGCGGGGCTTATCCGCAAAGCGCACCACCTTGTCCTCAATGGAGGGACAGTAGCGCGGCCCGACGCCCTCGATCACGCCCGAAAAGAGGGGGGAGCGGTGCAGATTGCGGCGGATCACCGCGTGGGTCTCCTCATTTGTATAGGTCAGGTGGCAAACCGCCCGGTTTTTCGGCGGCTGTTTTGTTTCGAACGAGAAGGGCAGCGCATCCGCGTCCCCCTCCTGCAGCTCCATTTTGGAAAAATCCACGCTCCGGGCGTTCACGCGGGGAGGCGTACCTGTTTTAAACCGGCGCAGACGCAGGCCCATCCCCTCCAGACAGGGGGTAAGCGAACACGCGGCGGCAAGCCCGTCCGGCCCGCTCTGCTGTGTCACCTCGCCGATGATAGTGCGCCCCCCAAGATAGGTGCCCGACGCGATCACCACCGCCTTGACCTGATAGATGGCCCCTGTCGCGGTTTTGACCCCCGTCACGCAGCCCTGATCGGTCAGAATTTCGGTCACCTCTGCCTGCCGTAGCGAAAGGTTCTCCTGCGTTTCCAAGGTGTGCTTCATCTGCTTCTGATATTCCCGCCGGTCCGCCTGCGCGCGCAGCGACCAGACCGCAGGCCCCTTCCCCCGGTTTAAGAGGCGGTACTGAATGCACGCCTTGTCGGCGCACCGCGCCATTTCCCCGCCGAGCGCGTCGAGCTCGCGCACCAGATGCCCCTTTCCTGTGCCGCCGATGGCCGGGTTGCATGGCATATTGCCCACCGCGTCCAGATTCACCGTAAAGCAGAGGGTTTTGCACCCCAGCCGCGCGGCGGCGAGCGCCGCCTCAATCCCCGCATGTCCGGCCCCGATAACCGCGATATCAAATGTTCCCGCTTGATAGTCCATCCCTTATTCTCTCGTCCCTTTCCGTATCTATCCTGACCGCAGTACCAGCATCGGAAGGTGCGGGCGGTTAAACATGCGGGGAATCGGCACATTGTTCCCCATCCCGCGAGACACCATCATGACGCCGCCGCTGGCCAATGAATAGAGTCCCGCCGTATATTCGGGCAAGACCGCCCCCTCGTATATGTGCCCAATCAGGCCTCCTACGCCGGGCAGGCGGATAATACCGCCGTGGACATGCCCGCAGAGGATCAGGTCGGCCCCGCACGCGGAATAGGTCTCGTATGTCTCGTTGCGGTGCGCAAGCAGGAGGATGTATTTGTCTCCCTGCTCCGCGCGAATTTCCTCCGTCAGCTCCTGCGCCGTTTTCTGGTCATATGGCCCGTTCGGGTCGTCAATCCCCGCCAGCACAATGGACGCGTCCCCCTGCGTGAGCAGGGTGTATTCGTTCGTGAGGGGCGTCACGCCGTTTTCCTCGAGAATCGCTTTGACCTCCCGCGCCTGATGTATCGCCCACTCGTGATTGCCGGTGACAAAATAGGTCGGCGCAATGTCCGCAAAGCCACGTGCCAGCGCGGGCAGCTTGTCCAGTTGATCAACTGCATCCACCAGATCACCGGTCAGGGCGATGATGTCGGGCTCCAGCGCCCGCACCTCCTCTAACAGCCGTTCATTGTCCGTACCGAACTCTTTCCCGTGCAGGTCGGAGACCTGTACCACGCGAAAGCCGTCAAATGCCGCGGGCAGGCGGGCGGACGGTACCTCCAGCGTCTCCGGCTCAATGCGGTTTTGCTGGTCGTACAAAAAGATCCCTGCCACAACAAGAATCACAAGGAGGACAATCCAGCCGCGCCGCCGCTTTTTTACCCTGCGCTTACTTGCCATACGCCACGGTCACTGCCCGGTTATCATTGAAGATCTCCGCTACGTTGTGCGTGCCCCCGTACTCCCCGTCAAGCGTCCACGGCAGCGCCTCGTCACAGGTGATTTTTATATTCCCGGCACGCAGGATCACCACCAGGTCGTCCTCCTCCATCCTCATCTGCACGATATTTTTGAAGATGGACTGCAGGTGCAGCGGATTGGTCGGCTGGCGAATCAGCACCACCTCAAAAAGGCCGTCATCCAGTACCACCGGTGTGCTCGGCATCCCTTTGAATCCGCCGAAGGAGACGGTGTTTGTCACCATACCGTACGCAAAATCCTCTTTGAGCATCTCTCCGTCATACTCCACGGTGATATGATACGCCTTGATCGATCCGATGCGGGTGGCCGCCTCCATCAGATACGCCAGATGGCCGAACATGCTTTTAAACTGCTGGGGCGTGCTGTAGGAGACGTCAGTAAACGCGCCGAACGCCGCGATATACACAAAGCACTGGTCATTGAAATGGCCGATGTCAATGGGGCGCAGAATTCCGCCCGCCGCTACGGCGGCCTTATCGGCAAAACTGGCGGGCAGATTCAGATTCTTCCCGAAATCATTGGTGGTGCCCGCCGGGATATAGCCCACCGGCGGACGCTTCTCAGGCGGCAGGTAGAGCAGTCCCGTTATGACCTCGTGCATGGTTCCGTCGCCGCCGCAACAGACAATGCGGTCATACTTTTCGCCCTTTTCTCTCGTAATCTCGGCAGCGTCCCCGGCTCCACGGGTCGGGTGAATGGTCACTGTAAACCCTGCGGTGCATAGCTGCTCCTGTATCGCCGCAAGATGATAGCCGATGCGCCCTTTCCCGGCGTATGTATTGTATATAAACAGCAGTTTCTTCATCGTGTTCCTCCAGCCCGCGTATCGGCACATGCCCGCTCACGCAAACCTCTTTTGTTTTTCTTTATAGTATTATACCCGCTTCCCGTGAAAAAACAACCTTTTGCTTATCGCACGGCACCTTCCGCCACCGCTTCGATTCCGCCCGCCAGAAGGACGGCGAAATCCGCAATTCCCTCGAGCGGCACCCGCTCGTCCACCGAATGGGCATCCAGAATGTCGGGACCGATACAGGTCATGGTTAAGCCCGGTTTTTTTGCATAGAACACCGACGGCTCCAGCCCGACATGGCAGATGGAAAAGATAACATCCCGTCCTGTTTCGGACCGGAACCGCGTGGCAATGGCACGTGCCAACGGGTTCTCCACGTCGCCCGGCCACGCCGGATACTCGGCGCATGCCGCAGGTGAAAAGCCCGCCTGCGCCGCCAGCCGTTCCTGTTCGCCTGTGAGCGCCAGCCGTTCCGCCTGCGTCATATAGCGACTAAACAGGCAAACGGAAAGCATGCCGTCCTCTTCCTTCACGCAGCCCAGGTTTGCCGACGCGCTCACCACATCGGGCAGTACGCTGTGCATCGCGTGAATGCCGCTGTGCAGCCCATCCAGCAGACGGCAGGTCTCGCGGCAAAAGCCGGGTGCCCAGACGGTACTCTGTCGCGGCGCATCCGACCACGAGAGGCTCAGCTTTGGGTCAGTCTTGCCGTATAGGTCGGCCAGGGTGGCGCGAAACTTGTCGATACACGCGTGGAACGCAGGGCGCGCCGCAGGCGGGAGTAGCAGCACCGCCTGCGCAAACCCCGGGATGGCATTGTGCGCCTCCCCGCCCGAAAGGCCGGAGAGCTCCAGTCCGGGGACGGTGGCAAAGAGCTCCTCCAGGAGCGCCGCAAGGAGCTTGATGCTGTTCCCTCTGCCGAGGTGGATGTTATCGCCGGAGTGACCCCCGATTCCGCCGGACAGGGTCAGACAGAGCGCGCCGATATCAGGCGCGGGCACCGTCTCCACCTTGCGCGTGTAGGTGGCCCGGCAGCCGCCCGCCGAGCCGACGATGCACTGCTCCAGATGGAAGCCGTCCGTATTGAGCAGGAAATCAGCGCCGTCCAGCCACGTCGGGCTGACCGTCTGCGCCCCCTGCAGTCCGATCTCCTCCGAGACGGTAAATAGAAACCGAATCGGCCCGTGCTGCACACCCTTCCCAACCAGCCACAGGGCCGCCGCATTGCCGAGGTTATTGTCCGCCCCGAGGGAGGAACGGCCATCTGAGCGCAGGAATGCCCCGTCCGTCACCATGTGGATCGGGTCGCGCTGCGGCACATAGCCGCTACCCGGCGCGACAGCGCAGACCATATCCATATGGCCCTGCACGATCAGGCGGGGGGCGTGTTCATAGCCCGGCGTTGCAGGAATCTCCGCCATAACGTTCCCCGCCGCGTCCTGAACCGGACTGCCGCCGAGGGCTTTGAGCTTCTCCAGCAGAAGTACGCCCACGGCTTTCTCATTGCCTGAGCCGTGTGGGATGCGGCAAAATTCCGCGAATACAGATAAAATCCCCTCTGTGATCATGTCCGTGCCACCCAGCCGCTCACATAGCCCCATCCTTGATCCGCTCCTCTCGCGCAGAAAATCACTTGCCTTTTATTGTACCTCTTTTCTCCCTGTTAATGCAAGCACTCCCTTACAGCACACCGAAAATTCCGAGTAAAATGAGTATACCCGCTGAGAGGGGGAGGGCATACCGCCCCAAAAATCGCCCGAAGACACGCCGCGCCAGCCATGTTCCCAGCGGTATCGCCGCAAGGGTGATGACAAAATTGCACAGCGCGCAGAGAAGCGGATGCAGCCCCGATACACCCGCCGCAACGCCGATGCCGGCATTGTTGACCGCGAGCGCTCCGGCCAGCGAAACGCACCCCCAGAGGCTTTTCAGCTTGCTCGGCTCGGATTCATCCTCCTGTACGCCGCCGCTGCGCATCCAAGAGAGGAAAAACCACATGCCAAGCCCCACAAGTGCAATCCCGCCCAGCACATTGGCGCTGCCGGGCGCGATAATCTGCGCCGTTAAATCCCCTAAAACAAGCGAAAGATATGTAATGGCGGTCGTCACCGCCGCAATCAGCACGCAACCGCGAAAGCGAATGTGGATGCCCTTCACGGCGTATCCTGCGGCGATCAGCACCGTGTCCAGATTGCACGCAAGCGCAAAAAGGAAGGCACCGCCAAGCGCAAATAAGAATCCCATGCTACTCCTCCGTTCCGCCTATCCTATGTCAGTCACGGCGGAGGAGTGCGCTACCTCAAAATTGTATCATTGCTTACATTCTTTCCCCCCGTTCCCTGTCATACTAAAGAAAATACCCGAAGGAGGTCTCGCTTATGACGCAGTTTCCAATCACAAAAACATCCTGCCCCAAGCCCAAGCCCGACCCGAACACGCTGGTTTTCGGCAAAACCTTTACCGACCACATGTTCCTGATGGACTACACCGACGGCAAAGGCTGGCACGACGGACGCATTGCCCCCTACGGGCCACTGTCCCTTGACCCGTCCGCGATGGTCTTTCACTACGCACAGGAGGTTTTTGAAGGGATGAAGGCTTATCGCACGCCCGATGGCGGCGTACAGCTCTTCCGCCCGATGGAAAACGTCAAGCGGATGAACGTCTCCTGCGGGCGCATGTGCATCCCGGCGCTTCCGGAGGAGGAGGCGCTCTCCGCCATTGTGGCGCTGACTAAGCTGGAGGCCGACTGGGTACCCTCCGCGCCGGGCACCTCCCTGTATCTGCGCCCGTTTGTCATTGCCACCACACCCGCCCTCGGCGTACACGCGGCGAGCAATTATATTTTCGCCGTCATCTGCTGCCCAGTCGGCGCTTATTACGCGGAGGGCATCAATCCCATCCGCATTTTTGTGGAAAATGAGGATGTGCGCGCCGTCAAAGGCGGCACCGGCTTTTCCAAATGCGGCGGGAACTACGCCGCCTCTATCCGCGCGAGCGCGCGGGCGGAGGAGCAGGGCTACGCGCAGGTGCTCTGGCTCGACGGTGTGCACCGCAAATATATTGAAGAGGTCGGCTCTACGAACATCTTTTTTCAGCTGGACGGCGCCGTGGTCACCCCCGTACTCAATGGCTCGGTGCTCCCCGGCATCACACGCAAATCCTGTCTGGAGCTTTTGCGTAACTGGGGCGTCCCGGTGGAGGAGCGGCTTGTCTCCGTGGAGGAGATCTTTAAGGCGGGCAAAAACGGTGCGCTCGATGAAGCGTTCGGTTCCGGCACCGCCGCGGTCATATCCCCCGTCGGCGAGATGTGCTGGAAGGACACCCACATCACCATCAACGGCGGAAAGATCGGTGCTACCACCCAGCGCCTCTACGACACGCTGACCGGGATTCAGTGGGGCATCCTGCCCGATCCCTATGGTTGGACACTGCGCGTATTATAATTATGACGCAATGACACAGAACGGGGCTGACGCATACGGAATCCAAAGGATTCCATACGCATCAGCCCCGTTTTGGTGCTTTTTTTCTTCACTTGTACCGCCGTCGCACTAAACCGACATGATCCACGTGGTCGATGTGTACCACCATGCCATTGTGTGCGCCAAAATAATGCAGATTACCTGAATGACATTTAGCTTATGTGCTATGAGCCGTTTTATGGAGAATACGGCCAGAAATACGGTGATGACGATGCCGCCATACACGTACGCCGGAATAACGCACCATCCCCAAAACCTGTATAAATCTTGTCGCAGTTCCGGAAAATATTGAAGAGGAAATCCCCCATATGCAATATGGTAGAAGACAGGAAATATCAGAAAACACAAACCCGCTAGGCACATACATGCGAGAAAAAAACGATGCTTTTTTAAAAAAAGTCTCATTGGCATCCCCCGTTCCCTCTGTGTTTTCCGCTCCGCAAGTGCCCCGTTGTCAAGGTGTCGTCTTATCTTTATTATCAATTTTCCCGTATTTTACAAGCAAATCTTCTATTGCTTCATCCAAAAGTCTACTCTTAGGGATTCTGGTTTGAGCGGATAATCTATCAAATTGTTCTATAAGCTCGTTCTTCAAAGACGAAGTGAATCGTTTTCTGTTCTTCAGATATGGTTCAGCCATATGTCACCACCTCATGTAATATAGTGTGTATATAGCTTAACCTATATAATTAAAAAAAGAAACTGGTTTCACATAGCGCCTATATAGTGTATGCTTTCTTTGGGGTAGGTTTCTCATCAGCATAAACCGATTCCTTCAAATAAAGTCCAGCTAAGAATTGTCAAGAGGAAAAGAGAAAGAAAAGCAGAAAGCCCATT
>JAJQEJ010000062.1:0-23531 GCA_021201735.1 Oscillospiraceae bacterium
CCCCGCCCCCTCACCCCCCCCACCCCCCCGCCCCCCCGCCCGGCGCCCCCGCCGTTGGTCACCCCCGCCCAGCGCTGGGCGGCTTCCTCCGTCAGCGGCTGCTCCGACAGGAGGGCATCGGCGTTGGCGCTGATGATGGCCAGCGGTGTTTTGATCTCATGGGAGGCGTCAGCCATGAACTGGCTCTGCTTTTGATATGCCTCCTCCAGCGGGCGGATGGAGCGGTCGGCCACCCGTCGGCTGACCAGAAAGACAACCCCCAGCATCACGACCACCACCACGGCAAACGCTACAAGCAGCTGCCTGAGCGACTGCAGGGACTCCGTCACATCCAGAAAGACCACTTCACGGCCGGATACCGTCTGCGCCACCTCGGCTGTACCCATAGAGATGTCCTCACCGGCCTCGGTACCGAGAGAGATGTCAACACTATCTCTGACCATATACTGCCACATGCGTCCGTCCAGGGTGATGACCCCCTCCTCCGCATCCCGTGCCCGCGCCTGCGCCGCCGCCGCGGCGTAGCTCTCCTGCGACAGGTCAATATGAGAGGCTGTATCAAGCACCTGATATGCGTCATCCAAAACCAGAATGAAGGATGCGTACAAATCCATAAAGCCGGCAGAGTCACTGATGGTGACGGTTACCACACCCTCCTCGCCCAACATGGTCTGGCTCTCGCCTTCTACTTGCGCCTGCACCGCAGGCGCGTTTTCATCTCCCGCCTGCACAACATAGGACGCGACCGACGTAAGCCTGATATTCTCCATGCGAATCCGATTGGATTCATTGGTGGTGTGCCACATCAGCAAAAAAATCAGGGCAAACGCCCCCAGCAGAATTACGGAGATGATGCACAGATTGGCGCGCAGCATCCGGTTGCGCATTTTACGGAACATCAGCCTTCTCCCTTCTCTTCGAGCACGTAGCCGACACCTCGCACGGTCTTGATCTCCGCCCGGGCGTGAAGCTGGTGCAGCTTCTTTCGTAAAAAGGAAATGTACACCTGTACATGGCCGTCCTCCGTGTCGCTGTCATAGCCCCAGAGTTTTTCGATAATAGCGCCGGGGCTAGAGATGGCGCTCCGGTTTTGGAGCAGCAGCTCCATGAGCTGCCCCTCCTTGCGCGTCAGTCGAAAGGCATGGTATGCGGTGCTGAGCATCAGCGCCTGCGGGTCATATGTGAGGTCGGCAAAGCGCAGGAGGAAATCGGTCTCCATCTGCCCGCTTCGGCGGCACAGCGCCCGCAGCCGGGCCATCAGCTCCCCCATTTCAAAGGGCTTTGCCAGATAGTCGTCCGCCCCGCTGTCAAGGCCGGTGATTTTGTCATCCAGGCGGCTACGCGCCGTCAGCAGCAAAACAGGGGTCTTTATCCCCTCCTCCCGCATGGCTTTCAGGATGCTTATACCATCTCTTCGGGGCAGCATAATGTCCATCACCACCGCGTCATATACCGGTGCCATAGCGCAATCAAGGCCAAACTCCCCGTCTCCCACCACGTCCACCGTGTACTGATTCCGACGCAGCACCTGTGCCACCGCCTGTGACATATGCTGTTCATCCTCTATGAGCAGGATTCTCATACTGTCGCCCCCATATCAAGCAGCATTGGCTGGTAGTACGGAAACTCCGCACTACCAGCCTGTTTATCAGCCGACCTTATTCCGCTGCCGCTTCGCTCACTGTGCAGGTATATACGGTTGTTCCGTCTGCCTCCTCTATGGCTAAATTCATACCATCTGGAAGGGCCTCCGGGTCAAGTTCACTCCAAGTCTCTCCGCCATCATACGAGATTTTGACCTGCCCGTCTTCCTCTTCCGCCATAACAGAAACCATCTCGCATTCCACGCCATCCGCCATAGCGGTGCCGTCCGAGTACACGGTAACACTCTGTTCGCCCAGTCCTTCGGCCCCGTCCTCCGACACAACCGAGACCTTCATGCCCTCCGGCAGCTCGCTGCTCCACGTCTCGCCATTGTCGTAGGAGACCAGCGTCTCGCCGTCTTCTACCTTTACCATACCATTAAACGTGTCCTCTTGTCCATCCCCGACCGCTGTGACGGAGACAAATTTCTCCTCCGCGGCGTTTTGCTCGGCTGATGCCGCGCTATCTGCCGCAAGCAGGTAAGCGGCACTTCCCGCCAGTACGACCGCGGCGCACACGATACCGCCAAGGGCTCTTTTTTCAGCTAACATCATTTTAATTACCTCCAGAAAGTTTTGTGGTTTAGCAGCTGCTACAGGCAGTATAGCCCACGCCACTTAAGCCTGCCTTAAATTTTAGCGCCTCATCCAAAAAATAATCCACGCTGCATATTCCAACCGGCGTGCAATCCCACCGCGGACATTTGTCTTTATTCCCAATACAGCACCGCTTTCCATACCTGCGGCATGTGCTACTTGCTAAGATTGCGCGTTTCCTGTCAAAAACAATTGCAAAAATCATGTAAGGTATATATAATGGATACTGAAATAGAATGATTAACCGGCAAGCAGGAGGCGTACAAAATACGCGCCTGTTTCTTTTCTCTGTAACGCATAACTGAAAGGAAGGATTCATAACATCATGAAAGATCGCACCTTCAATAAAGTTCTCGTTGCCAACCGGGGCGAAATTGCCATTCGCGTCTTCCGCGCCTGCTATGATCTGGGGCTACACACCGTCGCGATGTATTCTAATGAGGATACCTTCAGCCTCTTCCGCACCAAGGCGGACGAGGCGTATCTCATCGGGGAAAACAAATCCCCGCTCGGCGCGTATCTGGATATCCCCTCCATCATCAGCCTTGCCAAGCGCCGCAACGTCGACGCGATCCACCCCGGCTACGGCTTTCTGTCGGAGAACGCCGACTTTGCCCGCGCGTGCGAGGAGGCGGGGATCACCTTCATCGGCCCATCCTCCGAGGTGCTCGCGCAGATGGGCGACAAGCTCGCCGCCAAGGCGACTGCCATCGCCTGCAACGTCCCGACGATTCCCGGCTCGACCGAGCCGCTGAGAGACGGGAACGACGCGCTGGAGAAGGCGACCTCCTACGGCTTTCCCATTATCTTGAAGGCCGCCGCCGGTGGCGGGGGGCGCGGCATGCGCCGCTGCGACACGCCGGAGGAGGTAAAGCCCGCCTTCGAGCTTGTGAAGAGCGAGGCCAAGAAGGCCTTCGGAAACGACGATATTTTTATCGAAAAGTACCTCGTTGAGCCCAAGCACATTGAAGTGCAGATTCTGGCCGACAGCCACGGCACCGTCTACCACGTCGGCGAGCGCGACTGTTCGCTCCAGCGCCGCTACCAGAAGGTGGTGGAGTTCGCCCCGGCGTGGTCTGTCCCGCAGGAGACGGTGAAAAAGCTGCACGAGGACGCGGTGAAAATCGCAAAGCACGTCGGCTACGTCAACGCCGGCACCGTGGAATTTCTCGTCGACAAGAGCGGCAACCACTACTTCATTGAAATGAACCCGCGCATTCAGGTCGAGCACACCGTGACCGAGCAGGTGACGGGCATTGACCTTGTGCGCGCGCAGATCCTCATCGCGGAGGGCCGTCCCATGAGCGACCCGCACATCGGTCTGCAAAAGCAGGAGGACGTACATATCAGGGGCTACGCCATCCAGTGCCGCGTCACGACGGAGGATCCTGCCAACAACTTCGCCCCCGACACCGGCAAAATCTCAGCCTACCGCTCCGGCGGCGGGTTCGGCGTGCGGCTTGACGGCGGCAACGCCGCGGCCGGCACCGTCATCTCACCGTATTACGACTCGCTACTCGTGAAGGTTACATCCATGGACAACACCTTTGAGGGGGCCTGCCGCCGTGCCACCCGCGCCATCAGCGAGGAGCACGTGCGCGGGGTGAAGACCAACATCTCCTTCATTACAAATATTCTCACCCACCCCACCTTTATCGCGGGCAAGTGCCACACCAAGTTTATCGACGAGACGCCGGAGCTATTTGACGTCACCTCCGGGCGCGACCGCGCGACCAAGGTGCTCAAGTACATCGCCCAGATTCAGGTGGACAGCCCGAACGACCAGCGCAAGCAGTTTGATATCCCCCGCTTCCCGCCCTACGAGAACACCCCGCCCAAATGCACCGGGCTCAAGCAAATGCTCGACAGCAAGGGGCCGGACGCGGTGAAGCAGTGGGTGCTCGACCAGAAAAAGCTGCTCGTCACCGACACCACGATGCGCGACGCGCACCAGTCCCTCCTCTCCACCCGTGTGCGCACACGCGACATGCTCAAGGGCGCGGAGGGCACGGCGGAAATCCTGAACGACTGCTTCTCGCTCGAGATGTGGGGCGGCGCGACGTTCGACGTCGCCTACCGCTTCCTGCACGAGTCCCCGTGGGAGCGGCTGGAGCTGCTGCGCGAGAAGATCCCGAACATTCCGTTCCAGATGCTGCTGCGCGGCGCGAACGCCGTCGGCTACACCAACTACCCCGATAACCTCCTGCGCGCGTTCATTCAGGAGTCCGCCAAGGCGGGCATCGACGTGTTCCGTATCTTCGACTCGCTCAACTGGATTCCGGGCATGGAGCTTGCGATGGAGGAGGTCCTCAAGCTCGGCAAGCTCTGTGAGGCCACCATGTGCTACACCGGCGACATTTTGGACGAGAAGCGCGATAAATACACGCTTCAGTATTATGTAAACATGGCAAAAGAGCTCGAGAAGCGCGGCGCGCACCTGCTGTGCATCAAGGACATGTCGGGCCTCCTGAAGCCTTACGCCGCGAAAAAGCTCGTTTCCACCCTTAAAAATGAAGTCGGTATCCCCATTCATCTGCACACCCACGACACGTCTGGCAATCAGGTCGCCACCTACCTCATGGCGGCGGAGGCGGGCGTGGATATCATCGACACCGCCATCGACTCCATGGCGTCCATGACAAGCCAGCCCTCCATGAACGCCGTCGTCACCGCCCTGCAGGGGCAGGAGCGCGACACCGGCTTTGACCCGAACGGGCTGCAAAAGCTCTCCGACTATTGGTCGGACGTGCGCCTGCGCTATGAGATTTTCGAGGCGGGGATCAAAAACCCCTCCACCGATATCTACCGCTACGAAATGCCTGGCGGCCAGTACACCAACCTCAAGTCGCAGGTGGAGAGCATCGGCCTCGGCACACAGTTTGAGGCAGTCAAGGAGATGTACAAGACCGTCAACGACATGCTCGGCGACATCGTGAAGGTCACCCCCTCGTCCAAAATGGTGGGGGATATGGCGATCTTCATGGTGCAAAATGAGCTCACGCCGGAGAACATCGTCGAAAAGGGTGAGGCGCTCACCTTCCCCGACTCGGTCGTCTCCTACTTCAAGGGCATGATGGGCCAGCCCGCGTGGGGCTTCCCGGAAGATCTGCAGAAGGTCGTCCTGAAGGGGGAGAAGCCCATCACCTGCCGCCCCGGCGAGCTGCTGCCCGCCGTCGACTTCGCCGCCGCCCGCGCGGAGGTGGAGAAGTTCTACCCCAACCCCTCCGAGCGCACCGTCATCTCCTGGTGCCTCTACCCCAAGGTGGTCGAGGACTTCTGCCGCCACCGTCAGGAGTACGGCTACCTCATGCGCATGGGCAGTCACGTCTTCTTCAAGGGCATGGCGCTCGGCGAGACCAATAAAATCAACATTGAGGACGGCAAGACCCTTGTCATCAAATATTTGGGCCTCGGTGATCTCAATGAGGACGGCACGCGCAACGTGCATTTTGAGCTCAATGGCATGCGCCGCGAGGTCGCGGTGCCCGACAAAACCGCCGTCGATACCGTCCGCCGCGTCGTCATGGCGGATCCCTCCGACAAGAGCCAGATCGGCGCGTCTATCCCCGGCATGATCTCTAAGGTCAGCGTAAAACCCGGGGATACGGTCGCCGAAAATCAGGTGCTCGCTGTGGTCGAGGCAATGAAGATGGAAACCTCCGTTGTCGCCCGTATGGCGGGAACGGTCGATGAGGTATTCATCAAAGAGGGTGGCTCCGTCAAGGCGGGCGAGCTGCTCATTACCATGAAATAAGAATATCCTAAATAAAACCGCGCCCCCGTGTTCCCCGGTCTGTCCGGAGGAACGCGGGGGCGCGGCTTTGCGGTTTATACAATATCATCGTCTACGTTTTCCGATGCAATACAGCCGGCACCGATTGCGCCGACGAGTACAATGAGAATGAAAAACATGAAAATAACTCTTATCATAGCAATCTCCCTGTATTTTAATCACAACAGGCTTACTCGTTCATTCAACTGCAAAATAACATATAAATATAGATATGTCAATCTGTACTGCCTGCGGATGGGGGCCCCTGTTTTTTATGCATATTCACGATAAGCTTCAACATAAAACCCGCTGCATCGACGATTTATATAATCTATTTGTCCCTTTTCGCCACAAAATCTGCTGAATGTTTATTCAAATTTAGTATGAGTGCATAAAGGGCAGTATATTGGCTAGAATAATCTTGTGCGCATCTGCGAAAAGATTCCTGTTATTGCATTTTTGTTTTGATTTTATGTCGCACTGGTGCTATACTATATATGTTTGAATTGTCGTTGACATAAAATACCCTTTGCGGGCGGCAATTCATGTGTGAATTGAGAGATAGAGGGTGCAGGTTTGACAAAATATGTAATTCAGGGGGGCGCTCCCCTGTATGGCGAGGTCGAAATCAGCGGCGCAAAGAACGCGGCGGTCGCTATCATCCCGGCTGCTCTTTTGGTGGACGGCGTATGCCGCATTGAAAATTTACCGCAAATCAGTGACGTTACTTTGATTTTAAATATATTGCAGTCCATCGGCGCGGAGGTACGCGCCGTCAACCGCACGACGGTGGACATTGACTGCACCCACGTGCGCAACACTATGGTTCCGGACGATCTGGCGCGCAAGCTACGCGGCTCATACTACCTCATCGGCGCGCTGCTCGGCCGCTTCGGCGCGGCGGAGGTTCCACCGCCGGGCGGCTGCGACTTTGGCGGGCGGCCCATCGACCAGCATATCAAGGGCTTCGTCGCCATGGGCGCGGACATCGACGTGCAGGGCGGATACATCCACGCGGGCGCAAAGGGTGGCCGCCTCACGGGCGCTTCCATCTATATGGACATGGTCTCGGTGGGCGCAACCATCAACATCATGCTCGCCGCCACGCGCGCAACGGGCATGACCATCATCGAGAACGCCGCCAAGGAGCCGCATGTGGTCGACCTTGCGAACTTTCTCAACTCCATGGGCGCGGACATCATGGGCGCGGGCACCGACGTCATCAAGATACGCGGCGTGGATAAGCTCGCCGGCGGTTGCTATTCCATCATTCCCGACCAGATTGAGGCGGGCACTTACATGGCTGCCGTTGCCGCGTGCGGTGGGGAGGTACTCATTAAAAACGTCATCCCCAAGCATCTCGAGTGCATCACGGCAAAGCTGCTGGAGATGGGCGCGGAGGTGGAGGAGAAGGACGATGCCATCCTCGTGCGCCGCACCGGGACACTCTACCGCACGAATGTGAAAACCATGCCGTATCCCGGCTTTCCGACGGACATGCAGCCGCAGATCGCCGTTATCCTGTGTATGGCGCAGGGGACAAGCGTCCTAACCGAGGGCGTGTGGGATAACCGCTACCGCTATGTGGACGAATTCCGCCGCATGGGCGCGCAGATTCAGGTGGACGGCAAAATTGCGATTATTGAGGGCGTCCCCAAGCTCACCGGCGCGCGGGTGCAGGCATGCGACCTGCGCGCGGGCGCGGCGATGGTCATCGCGGGCCTTGCCGCGCAGGGCACGTCCGAAATCGAATGCGTCTACCACATTGAGCGCGGCTATGAGGACATCGTGCGCAAACTCTCCGGCCTCGGCGGCGATATCCGCGTGGTGGTCACACCGGATGACAGCATCCAGCAGACGCACGTAGGATAGCAGGCCCTGTAGGGCGGACATCCGCCCGCAGGCGCCATTTTCGCAGAAAATGGAGGTTGCGATTTTGCTGCAAGTATGTTCCTTTGCCAGCGGCTCGCAGGGCAACTGCACGCTGGTGACCGATGGCAAAACCCATATTCTCATTGACGTGGGCATCTCCACGCGGCGCATTACGGCGGCGCTGCAGACGGTGGGACTCTCTCCCGGCGACCTTTCGGGGGTGCTGATCACCCACGAGCACGGCGACCACATCGCAGGGCTTGCCACGCTGACAAAGCGTTTTCGATTGCCTGTCTATGCCAGCCACGGCACCGCGCGCGCGCTTACATATCGCATTGCTTTTCCAGATGACGTGCTGCGCCCGTTTGTTTCGGGCACCTCCTTTTGCATCGACAGTCTCCAGCTTGAGACCTTCCCCACCTCGCACGACGTGTTCGACTCCACCGGCTACGCGGTGACCGACGGCAAACGCAAAGCGGCGGTTACGACCGACCTGGGCTATGTAAGCGACGCGGTGCGCGCCGCCGTCGCGGGCGTCCACCTTCTGATGGTGGAGACGAACCACGACGCGGATATGGTGCGCGGCGGGGGCTACCCGCCCTTTCTTCAGGCGCGCATTTTGGGTGACGAGGGGCATCTGTCAAACCACGCGGGCGCGGCGCTTGCCGCGCAGTGTGTGCAGGACGGTGCCCGCACCATCCTGCTCGCGCACCTCTCGCAGCAGAACAACACCCCCCGCCTCGCGCGCGAAACCGTCGCCACCGCACTGCGGGGCATCGGAGTGGATGACGCGCGCGACGTCACCCTCGCAGTCGCCCCCGCATCGGCGGCGAGCCCGCTTTACGCGGTCTGATGCAACGGATTCACCTGATCTGCGTGGGGAAGCTCAAAGAGCCGTTCTATCTCGCCGCCTGCGCGGAGTACCAGAAGCGGCTCGGCGCGTATTGCCGCCTCACCGTCACGGAAATCCCGGAGCAGCGGCTCCCCGAACGCCCCTCCCCCGCGCAGGTGGAGGGAGCGCTTTCCAAGGAGGCGGAAGCCATCCGCGCCAAGCTGCCAAACCGGGCGGCGGTAGTCGCATTGTGCGTGGAGGGAGTGGCCTGCACCAGCCCCGCATTTGCGGAACTTCTCGCCCGGCAGGCGGGCGGCGCAGGCGGGAAGCATCTCGTCTTCTGCATCGGCGGCTCCTTCGGGCTGCACGACTCCATCAAGGAGACTGCAATAGAGCGCCTGTCCATGTCCCCCATGACCTTCCCGCACCATCTCGCGCGGGTTATGCTGCTAGAGCAGATATACCGTGGTTTTAAGATACAAGAGCGCTCTGGGTATCACAAGTAGCAGAGCGCGAAATAAGGAGGCAACGCTATGACTTATCGGGAGATTTATGAGAACTGGCGCACGAGCGACGCGCTCGACGCTACGGAAAAGGCGGAACTCGACAGCATCGCGGGCGACGAGGGGGAGATTGAATCCCGCTTTTTCGCCCCGCTCTCCTTCGGCACCGCCGGACTGCGCGGCATCATGGGGGTCGGCCTCAACCGCATGAATATCCACGTCATCCGCCACACCACGCAGGCCTTTGCCTCGGTCATCCTCGACGAGGGCGCGGACGTGGCGCGCAAAGGTGTCGTGATCTGCTACGACTGCCGCAACCACAGCGCGGAGTTCGCCCGCGCTGCGGCGGAGGTCATGGCCGGCAACGGTATCCCCGTGCTGCTGTTTGACGCCCTGCGCCCCACGCCGGAGCTCTCCTTTGCCATCCGGCACTACGGGGCCATCGCGGGTATCAACGTCACTGCGAGCCACAACCCCAAGCAATATAACGGCTATAAAGTCTACTGGTCGGACGGCGCGCAGCTCCCGCCGCAGCACGCCGCCACCGTCGCCGCGCGTATGGACGCGCTGCCCCCCTTCACTTCTATTCAGCGCATGGAGTATGACGAGGCCCTCGCCGCAGGCACCATCCGACTGCTCGGCGCGGAGACGGACGAGCTCTTTCTCACCGAAGTGATGGCGCAGGCAAACGACCTGCCCGCCGTCGCCGCCGTCGCGGACACCTTCAAAATGGTCTACACCCCCTTCCACGGGACGGGCTACCGCCTGATTCCGGAGGCCCTGCGCCGCCTGGGCATGAAGCATGTCTACTGCGTGCCGGAGCAGATGGTCTTAGACGGCAATTTCCCGACTGTCGACTCACCCAACCCGGAAAATCCTGAGGGGTTTGCCCTCGCCGTCCGTCTCGCGCAGGAGGTCGGCGCGGACTTCATCCTTGGCTCCGACCCCGACGCCGACCGCGTGGGCATTATGATACGTGACAACCACGGCAAGTACATCACCATTTCCGGCAACCAGACCGGCGTGCTGATGCTCGACTACCTCATCGGCGCGAAAAAACGCGCGGGCACTATGCCGGAAAATCCCGCCGTGCTCAAGACCATCGTCACCACCGAAATGGCGCGCCGCGTTGCAACGGAGAACGGCGTGAAGTGCTACGACACCTTCACCGGCTTTAAATTCATGGCGGAGAAGAAAAATGAGCTTGAGGCAAGCGGCGAGGGCAAGGTCATCTTCTCCTACGAGGAGAGCTATGGCTATATGCTCGGCGACTACGTGCGCGACAAGGATGCCGTCACCGCCTCCCTGCTCCTGACCGAGATGACGGCGTGGTACGCAGGGCAGGGCATGACGCTCTACGACGCGCTGCAGGCGCTGTTTCAAAAATATGGCTACTACGCGGAAAAAACGATTAATCTTGTGATGCCCGGCCTCGACGGCCTCACCGATATGGAGCTGCTGATGAGCGATCTGCGCACGTTTGCCCCCTCGCTCATCGCCGGAACCACCGTCCTGTGCTGCATGGATTACAGCACAGGCATCAAGACCGACACCGCCACCGGCGGACAGGTGCGGCTGGATCTCTCCGGCTCGAACGTCCTGCGCTATAAGCTCGCCGACGGCGTGGACGTCCTCATCCGCCCCTCCGGCACCGAGCCAAAGGTCAAGGTCTATATCCTCGCGCAGGGCCGCTCGGCCGCGCAGTGCGAGGAAAAGGTCGCAAAATACGAACGCTGGGCCATGACGCTGCGGCGGTGATTTCCCTCCCCCGTGCGTGGCTGCATTTCGCATTAAAAACCTTCAGGTTAGATTTTTTATAAACGAATCTTAACGCAAAAGCAGACGTCAGCCGGCCATTTTTTGGTCGCTGACGTCTGCTTTTTGATTTTTACCTTATTTCCACAACTCCGTGCCGTCACTCTGGCGCTCATAGTCATGCGCTACTGAGGCCTCCATGATTGCTTCGAACGCCCAGTGCTCCTCCATCAAATCACTGTAGGTACCATAAAGCTCCTCCGGGATGTTCTCCTTCTGGATCTTTCTGTCCAACACGTTATCGATGATCGTCACGGTCTGTGCCCTTGTGATCGACTCATCCGGCCTGAATGTCCCGTCTGCAAAGCCGGTCACCCAGCCCTTCACATAGGCAGAATTGATATACCCCTCAGCCCAGTGGTCTGCCGAAACATCACTGAATACCACGCTCTCGGATGCTTCCAGCTTGTCAAACCGGGACGCGATTGCGGCAAACTCCGCACGCGTGATCGTCTGCTCCGGCCTGAATGTGCCGTCTGCATAGCCGTCAAGGACGCCAATGGATGCCAGATAGTTTACGCTCTGCGCATACCACTTGTCGGCGGCCACATCTGTAAAGCTGCTCGCTGCCGCCACATTTTTTCCGCTGTCCTTGAGCAGCTTGAAGAAGATTGCCGCCACTTCCGCTCTTGAAATGTTGTTGTCCGGCCTCACTGTCCCATCCGCATAGCCGTCGATGTAGTCAATATGCTCGTCCATTTCCAGAACGCCCGTCTCGGTGCCGGTGTCTGCGCCGGTATTGCTGTCGGCGTCGGTGCTGTCACTGTCTTCCGAGACGTTATTATAGTTGAATGTGACCGTATTGGTTCCGCTCTTTATTGTGATCGTTTGCGATGATTCCGATTCGGAATCTAACGCATAGCCGTCGATGGACGGCGCAGCCACTGTTTTGCTTTGCCCCACTGTCGCACTTGTGCTATCTTCATAGATCACTTTTCCGGACGCCTTGTCAATACCACGTACGAGCAATGTAGCGCTGCTTGAACTGCTGCTGCCGCCACCGCCGCCGCTGCTGGATTTTGCAAGCGCCATATCGACGCTCTGGTCTTGCGCGGCCTGCGTCAATGTGACCGATGCCGTCTTTGATGTATATCCGCTGTAGGACGCCGTTACGCTGTAGTCCCCGAGCTCCGCGCCCGTTATGGCGGCAACACCGCTGCTGTCCGTTGTATACGTCGCGGTTGTGCCGTTATACGTCGCTTTCACCGTTGCGCCGGACAGGACGCTGCCCGTGGAGGAAGCCGTCACGGTTACCGTTATGCTCCCTGTGCCCGCGGTGGTGCTATTACCAACCTCTACAACGACTTCATCCGATGGGTCCTTGCCGTTTTCCGTCTGGATAACGGTGATCTCGTCGCCGTCATTCAGGTCTGTTCCGTTCGGAATATCTACCGACCAGTTCCCGTTTTGATCCACCGTGGTGTCAATTTCTGTTCCGTCCGGGAGTGTCACGGTGACTTCCGCATCAGGCTCGCCGGTGCCGCTGATCGTGCTGTCGCCGTCCTCAATCGGGTCAACGGTCGGTACGGTCGATTGATTGTTTTGGTATGTCGCCGTTATATAGTTGAAGATGACCTCATGGTCGCTCGCAAGGCTGGAGAAGCCCAGCTCTGTAAATCCACTTGTCACATCAATCGTTGCGCCGTTATCCTTCACATAACTCTCCAGCTGATAGCCGGAAATATACGGCGCGTAGATGTTGACCCCATTGCCGGGAATCACCTTGACCGTGTCGTGCAGCACCGGAGCGCCCGCGTCCTTTGTGGTGTATACGGTTATGGTATACCTGTCATCATTCATGACGAGGATGATCTTACTGCCGCTACCCTCGGTTGCGCTCATGACGCTTGCCGCCGCGTTAAAGCTGTATCCCGCGATGGACGGCACTTCGCTTGTGGTGAACGTCACGGTTTCTCCGTTGGCCGCATAGATGCTGTAGCTGTAAAGGATTTCTCCTGTCGCACTGCCTGTGCGCACCTCGACGGGGATACTGCCGGTCTTATCCGGCTCGTAGTAGATTTTCACCACGTTATTGGCGCTGTTCGCATCGACCAGTATTATGGTGCTGCTCTGCGGAAGCAGGGTGTAGCCTGTGATGCTCTGTACGATATCGCCTGCATAATCGTAGTTTTCCAGTATCCTTGCACCGCTCACCGTCACCGTGTTCCCGGATATCTCTGTGCCGGTCAGCCTGTCATATGCCACGAGTGTGACCGTTGCGGTCTGCCTTGTATACGCGTAGGTCAGCGTCACGTCGGTCACACCGTCATAGCTTGCCGCCGTTGCGCTGCCGCTGCCCGTGACGAGCGTGTAGTTCGAGGTCGCGGGAATCTCGGTTGCCGTCGGCGCGTTCGCGTCGGTCGTGTCCACCGCACCGATTGCAATCATCCTCACATAGCGGCCGATCTCGGTCCCGTTCTCGGTCGCGATCACGGTCAGATTTCCGTTTGCCCTGGTGTAGTAGAAGATAATCTCGTTTGCCGACGCCGTCGCGGACACGGTAATCGGCGTACCCGAGTTCCCCGTGTTGTTAAACCCTGCGATGCTCGGCGCGTCATAGGAGAACGCCTTGCCGATTTCCGCCGGAACCTTGAACTCCGTAAACGCCTCCACCGGCGTTGTCGTGCCGGTATAGTACGCCTTGATGGTCACCGTTGTCGTGTTGTCGCCGTAGGTAAAGACCACCGACTGGTCGCCGTTTGCGGGGTCAACCGTTACGGCTGTCACCGCGCCCAGGCTCGTGCCGTCGAGCGCCGCTCCGGTCACCGCCAGATTTGCCAGTGCCTGCGCCGTTACGTCAAACGCCGCGGCGTCTCTGGCAACGGTCAGCGTGTAGCTATACTGCTCCGCTCCGTTGTATACGCCCTTGATTGTGATACCGGCATAATTGCCCGCGATGATGTTGGCATAGCTCTTGTACTGGAACTGCACGGTCGTGGTTGTGCCGTTCGGTACATTGACAGACTTATATGCGCTGTCGTCGAGCACATAGCCGCCCAGCTGCGGTGCGTAAATGTTTGTATCTTTGTCATACTGCACCGCTTCCTGATAGCTTGTGATCACCAGTCCGCCGGTGCTGTCGATCAGCTCTACCGTGACGACCCCCATGTTCTGGTCATATGCAAATTCGAGCACAAGGGTGCCTGACCCTACTGTCGCCGTCTGTTCGTCCGCGCCGCTCAGCACATAGCCGTCGATGGACATGGCGTACGCGGTATAATCCGCGCCCACAGCCGCGCTGTCGGTCGTCATCGCAAGCACCGCGCCCGTTGCCGCGTCCTTGTGCAGGACAAACACGTTTGCGGTGGACTGCACGTAGGTGAAGCTGATCTCGTTTGTACCGGCAGCCACATTGACCGATTTTGCGCTGGCCTCTCCGGCCTTCAGCTCATACCCCGCTACAAACAGCATGCCCGCCGTGTACTGCGTGCCCACCTGAACGCCGGTGACCGTGCTGCTGCCCAGCACAGTGCCCGCGCCGTCCAGCACCGCCTTCACCGTCACGTCTGCCGTCTGCTTGGAATACTCGATGGATATCTCGTTCTGCCCTGACACCACTGTGATCGGCGTGACCGCACCTGCCGTCCAACCGGTGAATGCCTGCGCCGTCGCCGTGTAGGTGTCGCCGACGTTCGCCGTATCCGTCCACGCGCCGAGCACATTTGTGGTGTTGCCTGCCTCCACTGCCATCACCAGAATGTTCCCGGCGGCTTTCTTGTAGATAAAGGTGATGGCATTGTCCGTGCTGCTCACGCTTGTGATGGCGCGCTCATAGTTGCCGTCCGCGATCTCATAGCCGCTGATCACCGGCGCTGCCGCCTTATATTCCATCCCGACGCGCACGCCGGTGACGATGACCGGCGTATAGCCCGTCACGTCGTTGCCGCTTGTGTCCTCTGCGTAGATTGTCACGCTCACCGTCAGCGGCTCATACCGGAATGTGACGGCAGAGTCCGTACCGTATGTACCTGTCTGCGCGGTGGCCTCGCCGGAGACCAGCTGATAATTGGTTATCGTCGGGGCGCTGATGGTAAAGCTGTTTCCAATGTCTCCCTTTTGCGTCCACGACCGGATTACGTTATCCGATGTGCCCATTGTGGTGTCGATGCACTCCACATAAACCGTATCCGCCGTACTTGTGCTCCTGTACTTGAAGGTGACGCCCGCAAGCGCCGCCGCCGCGTCCGCATTGGTAATCGCTACGCTGGAGGCCGACGTCACCTCATAGCTGTCCAGGTGCGGCGCGTAAATCGTCACGTCGCCGCCCACCTGCACAGTTTGGGTGGTGTAGGCCGTTGTGCCGCTGTTGGTTATGCCGGTGAGCGCGTTGCCGCTCGCGTCCGTGACATAGACCGGGATATCTACCGTGTCCATCTCATACTTGTAGATCACGGTTACGCCGAGCTCTGTCATGACGCCGCTCGTCGGGTCAGAGCCCGCCTGGAGCACCGGGTTCTTCCAGCCCAGCATGGACGGTGCCGCCGTGTCGCTGCTCGTATAGGCCGTGCCGACCGTAATCTGGCTGCCGACGTTGTAGTAAATGGCGCTTCCGCTTGCGTCCAGGCCGATGATCGTAATTGCCCCGGCGCCCGTCGCCGTCTTCATCTGATAATAGAAGCTCACTGCCGTATCGCCGCTCACCTGCGCGACGGTCTGATAGGGGTCCCCCACCAGCACATAGCCGGACTGCAGGTCCGCAGGAGCCGCCAGTACCGTCACGTTGGACGTGCCGTTTTGCGCCTGCTGGGTCGTCGCGGTTGCGACGGCGGTGGTGGTGCCTGCCGCGTAGTAGTTCACCGTGATCGTTTTCATGTCCTTGACTAAGGTATAGGTCACGACCGTATTGGTGCCTACCGTCGCTTCATTCGCCGCTGGCTCTCCCGTGCCGTTCTTCAGCGCCCAGCCGGTGGGGAGGGTGACCGCCGCGCTCGGCGCGAGGCCTGTCGTCGATGTGCCCACCGTGACCGTCTCGCTCGTCTGCACGATGACGCTTCCGTCCGTCTCGGATACGTATTGGAACAGCAGGTTCCCCGCCGCTTTCTTGTACACAAACGTCACTGTGTTGTTGGTGGCGTCCGTATCCACGGTATGGGTTTTCACCACATCCGCCGCGGTCACACGCTCATAATCCGTAATGACCGGCGCGTTGATCGTGAGCGTCTCACCCACCTGGCCCGTGACCGTCTGCGCGGTCATCAGGGCAGTGCCGGATTGATCCTCAGCGACAATGGTGACGGTGCGCTTTAACGTCTTATACAGGAATTCCACGCTGGTCGTCGTGCCGTCAAGCGGGATGCTCGCGGTGCCGGTCTCTCCGGTGTTAAATTCGTACCCGTTCAGAGTCAGCGCGCTGACGGTGGTATTCCCCGTACCCTTTGCCAGCGTGAGCGGGTAAGAATACAGCGTTGCGCCGGTGTCCGCATCCTTCCCGGTTACGGTGACTGTAAAGTAGCTGTCCGAAATCACGCCCGACAGGGACTTGTAGTTGAGCGTGAGGGACGTATCCGCGTCAATCGTGCCCAAATTGATCTCATCCAGGCCGCTGGTGTAGTTCGTGCCATTGAAGTCATAGCTCATCAGCACATAGCCAGAGAGATACGCCGGATAGACCTTGTAGTTCGTCGTGCCCGCCACGACTTTGTATGTCTCCGTTCCGCTGGCAACCGTGTCCTTTGTGATGTTCACGGTCACTGTCTTCCGCACGTCCTGCATGTAGACCTTGATCACATTGCCGGAGCCTTCCGCCGCGCTCAGCACCTCGCGCGCGTCCGAAACGTAGCTGTAGCCCGCGATGGCAATCGTCGCCGGGTTGACGGTCACCGTCTCGCCTGTCGCCGCCGCGACCGGGTAGGTCATGAGCAGGACATCCGTCGCCTGATCGTATACATTGGCGGTCACCGATCCGCTCTTTGCGGGCTGATAGTAAACCTTCACGACGTTGTCCGATGCCGTCGCGGAGACCACGATGAGCGTGGAGGCGGTGAGCTCACGGGTATAGGTTGCGGCTACCTTTGCGTCGAGCAGGCTCAAATAGCCGCTATAGTCAAAGTTCTCTCCAACGCGCGCGCTGAGTCCTGTGTCGTCCGACTGATCCACAACCCCGCCGCTGATCGCCGCGCCTGTGACGCTGTCGTATGCCGTCAGGGTGACGTTCACCCTGTCCCTTGCATATTCGTAGGTCAGTGTCACGTCGGTCACGCCGTCGTAGGTCGTTGCCGTTGCGCTGCCGCTGCCCGCGACGAGTGTGTAGTTCGATATCGCCGGGATCTCGGTGGTCGTCGGCGCGTTCGCGTCGGTTGTGTCCACCGCCGTACCGGCTGCGATATCCCGCACATAGCGGCCGATCTCGGTCCCGTTCTCCGCCGCGATCACGGTCAGATGACCGCTGGCCTTGGTGTAGTAGAAGATCATCTCGTTCGCCGCCGCCGTCGCGGACACGGTAATCGGCGTAGTTGAGCTTCCCGTGTTGTTGAACCCCGCGATGCTCGGCGCGTCATACGTGAACGACTTGCCGATTTCAGCCGGAACCTTGAACTCCGTAAACGTCTCCACCGGCGTTGTTGTGCCGGTATAGTACGCTTTGATGGTCACCGTTGTCGTGTTGTCGCCGTAGGTAAAGACCACCGACTGGTCACCGTTCGCGGGGTCAACCGTCACGGCTGTCACCGCGCCCAGATCCGTGCTGTCGAGCGCCGCTCCGGTCACCGCCAGATTTGCCAGCGCCTGCGCCGATACGGTAAAGGCCGCGGTGTCCGTCGCAACGGTCAGCGTGTAGCTGTACTGCTCCGCCCCGCCGTATACGCCCTTGACCGTAATCTTTGCCGTGTTCTCGCCCACCACATCGGAGATGGATTTGTAGACGAAGGTCAGCACCTGCGCGTCGGTGTACGGGCCTGTGTAGCTGTAGTTCGGGCCTTGCAGGATATACCCCGAAATCGCGGGCGCGCTGATCACCGTCTCAACCTCCGCCTGCACCGTCCGGGCCAGATCGTACCCTGCCGGTACCTTGGACGACAGGTCTGTACCCGCTGCGTCCTGCACCGCGATGGTGATGTCGACCGTCTTCATTGTGTATTCGAACTTGATCTCATTGCCCGCCGACGCGACGGTGATCTCCTTTTCGGTATCCTCTCCCGTCGTGAGCGTCCAGCCGGAAAGGTCACTGAACGCGCTCGCCTTGACCTTGCTGTCGACGATCCCCTTAAAGCTGTACTGCCGCAGGACGACCTCGCTGCCGCCGTCCATGTAGTACGCCGTCACCTTCACGTCCGCCGTCTCATCCTGCTTGTATATGAATGTGATCACCAGATCGGTGGTCGCGTCATCCACATACACGAGCTTGGTGGGGCTTTCATCGAGCGTATAGCCCTGAATATTCTCCGCCGTCGCGGTATACATCTCGCCGATTCTGCCGGTATCGGTTCTGTCCGCCGCAATCGGCGTGTTCGAATCATCCACCGCCCGGATGACGATGTTGCGTGTATCCTTCGTGTAGTAAATCTCATAATCCGCCGGCGTCGCCACGTCCGAGATGACCAGCGGGAAGGTTACGCCGCCGCTCTGGGTGGTGGCGTCGTCATAGGTGTAGTAGTCCAGCGCGGGTGCCGCGGTATAGGTCGCCGCGCTGTCTACGGTGATCTCCTGAATGGTGCCGCCGCCCGTCTCTTTGAGGAGCAGGCGCACATTGCCGCTCTGTACATAGTGGAACACGATTTCATTTGCCGAGGAATCGGAAACGGTAATGGTCTTGTACAGGCTGTCATTGAGCGAATAGCCGTCTACGTGCGGCGCGACCGAGCCATAGGTCTGCCCGATGGTCACGCCCTGCTCTGTCCTGGTATAGAGCACGTTGGACGCGTCGTCCACCGCCTTGACGGTCACGCTCTCCACGCTCGGCATGTACTGGAACGTATAGCTGCCGTCCGCGGCGTTCGACAGGTCACAGGTCGCCACGCCCCCTACGATGTAGTAGCCCGGCACAGCCGCCGCCGCGTAGGCCGTGTCGCCCGTGCCCTTCACCGCGCTGAAGCTGTAGCTGTAGAATTCCCGCACCTCCGCATTCTGGTCGTCCACCTCGACGCCCCGGATGCTGTGCGTGACATACAGGTCGCTGATCTGCTGATATTGGAAGGTAACAGCAATCGCGCTGCCGGTCGCCGTGCCGGTTCTGCTCCCCGTTTCACCGTCCGCCAGCACATAGCCGTTGACGTACGGCGCGGTTATGGCATAGCTGTCGCCGGTCGGCACCTCGATGGTCACCGCGTAATCCGTCGGCGCGGTCAGCTGCGTCGTCCCCGCCATCAGGGTAACCGTGATGACCGACACGTCTTTGACATATTTGAACGCAACCTCTGTTGTCGCGCCCGCCGACGGGGTCACCGTCTTGGTTGCCGTATCGTCCAGCGTCCAGCCGTGGAGCACGGGCGCGCTGACGCTCACCGCGATTCCGGCGGGATAGGAGGTCGTATAGCTCTGAATCTCCGTCTGCGTCGTTCCGTCCATCCAGTACGCCTTGACCGTGACCGCGCCCGGCGCATTCGGCGTGTAGAAGAATTTGACGGTGACGTCGGCTGCCGATGCATTGTCCAGATAGACATTCTGCGTCGCGTCGCTGATCGCCGTGTTCAGGGTGTAGTCCGAGAGCGCCGCGATATCGGTTGACGTCGGCGCGCTGATCGCGTGCACCTGGCCGACGTCGTATGCCGCCGCCGCGATTTCGCCGATTTTGGCGCCCGCCTGCGAATCCCACGCC
The DNA here is from genome assembly GCA_021201735.1 of Oscillospiraceae bacterium. Classification (GTDB taxonomy): domain Bacteria; phylum Bacillota; class Clostridia; order Oscillospirales; family Oscillospiraceae; genus JAJQEJ01. The sequence continues at coordinate 19,787 of JAJQEJ010000062.1, forward strand.
TCCACCACGATATTTCTCTGTATCTTTTGGTAGGTATAGGTGACCGTCACGTCACTCACGCCGTTATAGGTCACACTGGCCGGGGCTGCCGACACATAGGTGTAGTTTGCGAGTACAGGGAGCTCTCCAAGGGTTTTGGGGTCGTTCGTGTTGTCGGGCGTGAAGGTCGCGCCGTTGCTGATAGCGCGGTAGACCGTCCCGAGCAGCGCGCCGCCGTCCTGATCGACCGCGTTGATGACGAGGCCGCTTGATGCCACGTCCTTTGTGTAGTAGAAGATGATCTCGTCATTCATCCCCGTGACGCTTGTGAGGGTATTCGCGGTCGGGTTGACGCAGGTGAACCCTGTGATGGCGGGCGCGGTCACGGAAAACGCCTTGCCGATCTCCGCCGTGACCGTGTACGCCGTAAAGCTCTCCACCGGCGTCGTTGTGCCGTCGTAGTAGGCTCTCACCGTGACCGCCGCGGTGTTGTCCGCATAGGTGAACACCACCGTCTGGCTGCCGCCCGCAGGGTCAACCGTCACGGCTGTCACCGCGCCCTGGCTCGCGCCGTCCAATGCCGCGTCGGTCACCTTCAGGTTTGCCAGTGTCTGCGCGGTGACGGCAAAGGGAGCCGCGTCGTTTGCCACGGTCAGCGCATATTCATAGTGTGTCGTCGTACCCTCCACGCCCCGGACGGTGATGACCGAGGTGTAGGCGTCGAGATTCGACTGCACCGACTCGTAGCGGAAGGTGACGGTGGTGTCCGCCGTGACCGCGCCGAGGGCAACCACATCCAGCGTCCCCGTCGTCACCTCCGTGCCGCCGTCAATCGTGTAGCCCTTGAGCACATAGCCGCCGATATACGGCGCGTATGCCGTGACGCTCGTACCCGACACCACAAATTCGGGCGTACCGTAAACACTCGCCGTGCTTGTACCGAGCTGCGTCATGGTGGTCACCGACACGCGCACATCCGTCATGATGATGACAAGCTTGTTCGTCCCGTCATAGGTGATGGTGAGAATATTGTCCGCGTTCGCGGCGTCATGGACATACCCCGCGATGGCCGGGACCGTCGCCGTGACGGTCTGCCCCACCGCGCCGAGGATGGTATAGCTCTGCAAAAGCGCGCCCGTGGCGCTGTCCACGCGGATCTCCACCGGGATCTGGCTGGACGCAACCGGGGTATAGTACACGATGACGTCGCCCGTGCCGGTCGCCGGGACAATCGTCTTCCTGCTCGACGCCGCATCGAGCGTATAGCCGCTGATCGCCACGATATCCGCCGTGTAGTCGTACTCCTGCAGGACAGGCAGGCCGGTCTTCTCCACCGGCGTCTCCCCCGCAATCGGCTGGTTCGTGAGGCTGTTGTACGCGGTGAGCCGGATGCCCGCCGTGTTGCGGGTATATTCGTAGGTTACCACGCCGGTGGACGATACGCCGTCATAGGTCACGCTCGCCGGGTCGCCCGAGCCCGCTACCAGCGTGTAGTACGCGAGCGCCGGGATATCCGATGCGGTCGGCGCGTTGGCGTCCGACGCCGTGAAGCTGCCCCCTGTGCTGAGGGTCTTTCCCATATAGCCGATGACCGCGCCGGTGTCCGCGTCCACCGCCTGAATTTCCAGGTTGCCGGTGTGCGCTTTGTAGTAGAAAATGATCTCGCTCGCGCCGCTTGCCGCGACGGTGATGGGCAGGGCCGCGTTCACGCCTGTGTTCTGATAGCCCTGAATGGCGGGGGCCGTGTAGGTGAAGCTGTCGCCCTCGACCGCCGGGACGGTGAACGCCGTAAAGCCCGGCACCGCCGTGGTGCTCCCGTCCAGACAGGCCCTGACCGTCACGGTGGTCGTAAGGCTGCGATAGTGGAAGGTCACCGTCTGCGCGCCGTCCGCGGGGCTCACGCTGACGCTGTTGGTCGTGCCCGTTGTGCTGCCGCCGTCCGCGTCTGTCACCGTGTACCTTGTGTACACGTAGGTGGGCATGGTCCACGCGGTGAGCGGGTCAATGGTCTCGTCCACAAACGCGGTGACGCTGTAGGAATAGAGCTCCGCCGTGCCCGCCATGCCCTTGACGGTGATGGCGACGCCGCTGGAGAGCGCGAAGTTGTACACCTCGTCCTGCGCCGTAATGGTCACCTGTCCGGACGCGTTTCCGTAGCCGGTGGCGCTTGCCGTCAGGCCGACACTGCCCGCCGGATAGCCGCCGATGGCGTAGTAGCCGTATGCGTCTGTGGTGACCGTAGCCGTGCCGTCGGTCACCGCCGCGCCCGCAATCGGGCTGCCCGTTCTCTCATCCGTGACCTGCCCTGTGATGATATAGGCGTCCGCCGCCGTGCCGCCGCCGGTGGTGTTTTGGGTGAGGGTGAAGTTCTGCTCGGATGCGCGGCTTGCCTCCACCGTCACGCCCGCGTATGCAGAATTGTAGCCCGCCATGGACGCAACCACCGCGTAGCTCCCCGCCGCCACGTCCGTGATCGCGTAAAAGCCGGTGCTGTCGGTCGTCGCCGCATGCCCCGTCAGTGTCTGCACCGCCGCCCCGGCGAGCGCGTTGGTGCCGTCGTCCACCATGCCGTAGATCGCCCCGTTTGTCCCCTCGGAGAGCGCGATCTCGACGGTCTGTATGACGGAGCTGCTCAGTGTCCCGCTGACCGTTTTCGCGTTGTAGCCTGTTTTTGCCGCCAGAATATTGTAGGTTCCATACGCAACCGGAACAATCAGCGCTTCCCCGTCCGCGTCTGTTGTGTAGGCCGTCCCGCCGAGCACAACGGTCGCCCCGGAGAGGAGCTCCCCGGTTGCCTCCGCTTTGACGATGACCTGAAACGCGCCCATGCCCGCAGGCAGCGGGAACTCAAAATCCTTCACGGCAGTTTGGTTCTTTACAATCGTGACCGTATCGGTCAGATCGGTAAACGCGCCGTAGCTTGCCGTGATATCATACGTCCCCGCTTCCACTTCCGCGAAGGAATAGGTGCCGTCTGCACTGGTCGTCGTAGTATATAGATCCACGCCGCTCTGTGACAGTGTGATCGTCGCGCCCGGCAACGCTGTCCCGCCGGTCATGGTGGCCGTCCCCGACAGGGCGCCGATTGTGCTCTCATAGACCAGCGTCATGGTATAAGTACTGTTGACGTTTGTAATGGTCGGCGAAGTGTTGCCCTGTAACGTGGTTCCGCCGTCCAGCGACCAGTCGATCAACTCCATACCTGCAACGGTTGGTATTTCGCTGGCCGCAAGCGTGAAGGTATTCCCGTTTACCACAGTATAGGTCTGATTCGCCACCCCGACCGTATTGCCGCTTGTGTCCACACACTGTATGGTTATGACATACAGCGACCTGTTGATGTCAAAGTTCGTCAGGGGATGGTTATAGATGCTGATGGACGCATACTCTATATTCGGAAAACGCGCATCCGCGTTTGGCATCGGCTCATAGCTCACCGCCGCGCTATTGCCGGAAAAGAAGACCGATGACCCAATCGTCAGGTTCGCATAGTTTACTGTATCACCTGTCCAGATACCACCACCATCCGTTGTTGCTGTGTTGTTGATGATGCTTCCGCCGGTAGCTTCAAATGTGTAACTTGTTCCTCCCACAGTATACACACCGCCGCCCTGAGAAGCTGTATTTCCGCTGATGGTGCCGTCTTCCATTTCAAATGTCCTGTAATTATACACGCCGCCGCCGGTGCCCGCTGTATTTCCGCTGATCGTGCCGCCTTTCATCGTAAAGGTGCCACTGTAATTACACACGCCGCCGCCGGTGCCCG
>JAJQEJ010000062.1:23631-24086 GCA_021201735.1 Oscillospiraceae bacterium
CCGCCTTTCATCGTAAAGGTGCCACTGTAATTACACACGCCGCCGCCGGTGCCCGTTGCAACAGTATTTCCGCTGATCGTGCCGCCTTCCATCGTAAAGGTGCCACCGCTATTATACACGCCGACGCCTGTATTCCCGCTGATGGTGCCGCCTTCCATCGTAACTTCGTAACAATTGTATACGCCACCGCCGATTGCTGTATTTCCACTGATGGTGCCACCTTCTATCGTAACGGTACCAATATTGTACACGCCGCCGCCTTGGTCGCCGGTGTTTGTGCTGATAGTGCCGTCTGTTAGCGTAAAGAGGGCACTATTATACACGCCACCGCCGCTGCTTGCCATATTGGCATCCGTAGTGGCAGTCCCACCAATGGTGCCGCCTTCCATCGTAAATCTGCCACCATAAGTATTATGCACGCCGCCGCCGAAGCCGAAGCCATTGCCGGGGGTCGC
>JAJQEJ010000062.1:24186-72403 GCA_021201735.1 Oscillospiraceae bacterium
CGTTGCCGTATTCCCGCTGATGGCACCGCCTTCCATCGTAAAGCTGCCGCTATTATACACGCCACCGCCGCTGCTGTCGAAGGTGGACGCCGTTGCCGTATTCCCGCTGATGGCACCGCCTTCCATCGTAAAGCTGCCGCTATTAAACACGCCGCCGCCGTTGCCCACTGCACAATTCTGTATCGCAGAACCGTCCTTCATGGTGAGCTCGCCCGTGCTGTTAACCGTCACACCGCCGCTTGTATCTGCGCCGTCCAGCACCACATTTTCCAGTGTCAGCGCGCCGTTTACTGTGAAATGCCTTATATTCGCTGTTGCAACACTTGTGATCACAGGCCGGTCGGCGTCCGTCGCCGCCGCGGAGGTGAGCGTAATGTTTACCCCCGCGTCGATCGTAAGCATCGCTGTCAGCGTCTCCTCGCCCTGGTCATTGACCTCTATCGTATAATCGCCCGTACCGGCGGTGTTTGCCGCTGAGACGGCGTCCGCCAGCGCGAAATAGGTGCCCGTGGTATCACCTGTAACCGTATAGGTCGCCGACACCGCAAACGCGGTTTGCGGCAGCAGCGAGAGCAGGATTGCAAGCAGCAATACCACTGCGCCCGCGCGCTTCCCGAACTTTTTGCCCATATTGAAGTAACTCAATTTCTTTCCTCCCATTTATTGTATGTCTTCATTCATTTCTTCATAAAATACGCACCAGTTAAAATGAAGCGCTTTCCCGAGCTTCATGGCTGTTTTTGGGCTGATGCTTTTCCCGCGGCTCTCGTTTTCTATCTGCACGTAATAGGAGCGCGAGATCCCGGCTCTCTCCGCGACCTCCTCCTGCGTCATGCCATGTTGCAGTCGTTCCTCCCTGAGCCAATATCGCAAGCTCCTCACCTCTCATTTGTTGATATTTGTAACGTCCGGCCCGGAATGTTCCCCGCCGATACCCGGTTCACCGGCGGGGCGGATTTAAAATATATAAGAAGCCGCTGCGTAATGACTGTCGTTGGCAACATATTGTCTGGCGTAGTAATTGTTCTGCATGCAAATCCGGTAGGTCGGGTCTTCCTGCACCCACTTGCCGCCGTCATGGTATTCCACCCACGCGTGATAGTTTGCGTCCACATAGCCGAAGATCAGTTTGCAGGGTACATCCTGACTTCTGAGCATGGCGCAGTACAACGTGGCGAAGTCCAGGCAGACGCCCGACGTCTCCTCCAGCAGCTTCTGCGGATTGACGCGGTAGTCGGGGTCATACGCCACGACCTCCGCAAGCTTGTAGTCATAGGTATAGCGCTCCGTCATGAACTGAAGCACGGCGGACGCTTTTTCCTGATTGCCCGCCTTGCCCGCGCAGAGCTGCGCCGCCTTTTGCTGCACCGCGTCGTCTTTTGCAAACGGGACCCGAATGTTCGGGGCGGTGTATAAGGCTGCTTCCGCATAATCGCGCAGGGTGATGGTCGTTTCCAGCATGCCGAGGTAATAGTTGTCGTAGATGTTTTGATAGATGGCGACGCGATATTCCCCCGCTCCGGCGGTCAGCGGAAACGGGTAAGCATGGTCGTCACACGGCAGGACATACTGGTACACCACGCTGTCGGGGCCGGTGATGAGCACCTTGATTTTCTCTGTATAGCTGCTGGCCCCACGGATATCCACCAGGCCGCCGACTGCATTGCTGATGACCGCAAAGCCATTTCCCTCCGCATGGATCTGCGCCTGCGGCCCGTCCGCACCGTTCTCCTGCGCCCGGACGGGACAAGCCGCCGCGGCAACCGCCATCGCCACACAGAGCGCAAATAAGCCAAATTTATTCCTGTGTTTTGATTGCATGTTCCCATCCCCTGCTTACGTTTTATTGCGTATTATTTGCCTCGCTACTGCGCGCAAACCAGTCCCGGATGCGCTCCGGCCTGCCCGCCGCCGCGTCCGCAATTTCATAGGCCACCGCAAATTCCCCCGCTTCCGTCTCCCGTGAACCGACGAAAAGCTGTTGGCCCTGTATCGTCCTCACGCTCATTTCATACAGGCCCTCCTCGTGGTATTCCGTTTCCATTGACGCAAAGCCATAGGCCGCGCAGAACACCGCAAACTCGGATGGACTTTTCACTTTTTTCAGCGCGGCGATGATGTCGTCTATGCTCTCCTCACCGGCCTCCGCCACGGTCGGGGCAGGCACCGCGGTATGGTCGCGGTATACGCTGGCCCCGAGCGCGCCTCCGGCGACCACCGCCGCCGACGCAAGGCCGATCAGCGCGGCGTTGAGCGGCTTGAGCGCTCCGGTGGCCTTGCCCGCCGCGTTTGCGGCGGTATTCCCCGGCTGGCTTTTTCCGGAGACGTTTGGGCTCAGTCCGATTTCCTTTGCCACGCCCTGCCATATCCTATCCTTGACTTCCGCTGTGCACATCTCCCCACACTCTTCATGAAACAGTTTTGTCAGTATCGGCGTTGCTGCCATGGTATATTCGTACTTCCCTTTCTGGAACAATGCCTCAAACTGCATCCGTAAGGTTTTGCGCGCCGTGACAAGCCTGTTGTTGACCGCATTCTCCTTACTGTTTGTGACCTCGCCAATCTCAACCTGCGTCAGCTCGTTGAAATAGTAAAGTAAGATCGCCTCACGCTGTTTCTCCGGCAGCTTTTCGACCAGCTCCATCAATTGCTCTTTTTGTTCTTTGCTGAGTACGGCACCCTCGGGGAGGAACGCTATATTGTCCTCCGGGATCGACTCGGTGATCTCTTCGTTGTCATACGGATCTGTCTCCTCACTGGCCGCTCTCTTCTTGCGCAGTGTGTTGATACAGACCCTTGCCATGATCTGGCTGAGAAATTTGTTGAATGCCTGTGGACTGCGCAGGTTGTCGATGGATCTATAGACCCGCACGATGACATCCTGTGCCGCGTCCTCGGCGTCGTGGATATTACCAAGCTGTTTTCTGCAATAGTAAAAAGCCGTATCCCAAATCTCTTCATACAAAATTTCGAATGCGTCTTTCTCCTTGTTCTGAACAGCTAGGACAAGCTTTGATATATCCTCGTTTTTCAAACTTTTGCACCTCCCCCATCAGATATTGCTCATCTCGTTCATTTAGTCCAAAAAAACAAGAAATCCGTAGATGAATTTTAAAAAAATCCTATTATCTACATATTTCACGTTGTTTCGCATGATTTCGCATGTATTTTTAGTTAAATGGCCTATATTGGAAATGCTGCATTGAAAAAAAAGACGAAAAATGTTATATTATTATATATTATATAGTAACATATGGAGAAAAACAATATTTAATTGGGGTGGATGGTTTGCGAAAATGTGACTGCAATTGTGGTGGGGAGCGAAAATATCTTTGTTTCCCCATCGCAATATGTTTTGTGATATCCCTCCTTGTATATATACCATGCGCCTCCGCTTCAGGCGGTCAATTCACCATGCAGGACGGTCTGGGCTATTCCGCCCTGTCGCCCGCAGGCAGCAGCCCGCTCGCCGATGTGATTGATATCACCGGCTTTGACGGGTTCCCCGCCGGTACAAACGGTACGGACCTCTCCAAATTCTCCGGCGGCGTGTATGACGGAAACGGCGGTATCTGGCTGATCCCCGCGAGCGCCGGTCAGGTCGTCCGGCTCGATACGGCCACGGGAGAGATGACCGGCTGCGCCAATTGGCCCGCCGGGTTCGACCCGACCGCGCAATATAAGTTCCGCAGCGGTGTGCTGGATGCGCAGGGCAATGTCTGGCTCATCCCCAGCAACGCCGATCAGGTCATGAAACTCGATACGCAAACCGGCACTATGACAGGCTATGCAAGCTGGCCCTCCGGCTTCAACGCGAGCCAGACCGCCAAGTTCTATGGCGGCGTCTATCATGACGGCAGCATATGGCTTGTCCCCAGCAACGCCGACCGCGTGATTGCAATTGACACCGCAACCGGCGCGATGACCGGCTATGCAGACTGGCCCACGGGCTTTGACCTCTCATCGGTTAAATTTATCGGGGGCGTGAAGGACGAGGGCGGCAGTCTCTGGATGATCCCGTGCAACGCGAATATGCTGGTGAAGCTGGAGCTCTCCACCGGAACGATGACGGGATACGACGCTTTCCCGTCCGGGATATCCGCGACCGACACCGAAAAATTTGCGGGCGGCATTTCGGACGCGCAGGGGAACTTCTGGATGGTGCCGAATAATGCCGCCGCCGCCGTGAAGGTCAATCCCGCGACCGGCGCGATGACCGGCTACGCGGACTGGCCGTCCGGCATCAGCGGCAGCGACAGCAATAAATTCTCCGGCGGCGCATTTGACGGCAAATATATCTGGCTTGCGCCGCAGTTTTCCAATGTGGTGGTGAAGCTCGACCCCGCCAGCGGCAATATGACCTCGTATAACTTCGACCAGTCGGATTATACCGCCTATACCAGCGCCAAATTCATCGGCGGGGTTTTTGATGGCAACAATATATGGTTTGTGCCATACCGCGCGGAAAAAGTCATGCGGGTAGCAAACGGATTTGAACTGTCCCTTGCCGCACCTGAAACAGCCATGATTTACGCCCCGGACAATGCGACGATTGAGGTCAATGTGACAAACTATAAGCACGATTCCGCGATTACACATATGGAATATTTCAGGCTGAACACCACGGATACCGCATCCGTTACAACAGCAAATTTTGCAAACTACTATTCCTTTACAGCGGCAGAAAACAAAGGCACTTGCGCGGTGAGCGCGACGGCTCAAATCCCCGCTGATCAAAACGGCACCTATTGGGTGCGCGCGACGGTGGAGGACAGCAGCGGGAGCTATGCAGCCGTGGAAAAAATAACGATTCGCAGTATTTATAGCCCCTGTCTGTATGTAAAAGGCGTCGATACCAACGGCACGGTGCTCTATGAGAAGCCATACGGCAATGCGCACGGCATTCCGCTGGATAATGACAACAGCCTGATTGCATCCCCCGCACTGGGTTTTGAAACTGTCACGGTTGCCGCGGAAAGCCTCACGGGCTATGCCGTAACAGGTACGGCCTCCTATACCGTTACGCTGGACAGCGCTTCTTATCTCAATCAGTCCGGCAGTGTTTTGACCTTTACCTACCGGCCTGTGGCGCAGACCGGCGACGCCATCCCCACCGAGACGCCCTCCGCCGAGGAAGCGCCCTCCGCAACGCCGCCGGAATCGCCACCGCCGGAATCGGAGCCGCCCCCGCCGTCCGAGCCGCCTGCACAGGCAGAGCCGGAAGAGATACCGCCGTCTGCGCCATCCATTGCGGCACCGGGAAGGGAGCAGACAAGCAGCCCGGTCTATCAAAGCGAGGCCGAACGACTGCCGGACAACACCATTGTCTTCTCGCTCAAAGCCATCGCCAATCAATCGGACAAAACGGTGTATCGGTACACCATTTTTGATATGCCCTCTTCGAATTTAACGTTCCTCTCCGGGCAAATCCCCGCCTTTACCAAAGGCGACGGCCTCTCCTACGCCGTGCTGTATAAAACAAACACCTCGAATACCTATCAGGTCATCGCGTCGGGCGTCTCCGCCGCGCAGCCGTATACCGTCGCCCCGCCCCAATTGGGCGAGACGGAATATATCACCGAGCTTACCCTTTCGTTTGACGCCGTCCCGGCGGGCTTTGCGGAGAACAATGTGATCTATTATACGTTCTTACCGTCGGGTGGAACCTATAGCAATGAGTATTATACCTATTGGAATTCCAGTATCAATGACAGATCGCTTGCGCTCAGTCAGCTCGACAATACGCTAAATGACCTTTTGCAGGATTTATCTGAGGGGGATTATTCGCCGGAATCCTGGCAGCACCTGATGGCAGTCATGCGCGCGGCACAGGAGGTGCTGGCTGATCCATACGCAACCGCTGCACAGCTGGACGCGGCCTATGCTTCAGTCAACGAGGCAATCAATGGTTTGCAGGCCATATCTGAAACCAACGCAATATCAGCGCAGACCGCTTGGCTGGCCATTCTATTGGTTGTCATACTCGTGGTCATCATATGGATCCTTTGGATGAAAAGGCGGAAAAAAAATAGAGCAAAAACCACAACCGGAAGCTGATATTCCTATTGCTGTTCTGTCGGTTTTGTATTATGATAGATCAATCAACTGCTAAAATAAAATGCTAAGATAACACTGGAAAGCGGGGACACCATGTCACGGAAAACATTGATCGTCAATGCTTCGCCGAGGGTGAACGGCGACACGGCAACACTGGTGGCCGAGTTGCGGCGCACATTACAGGGGGAAGTGGTCGAGCTGTCCGCGTATCGCGCTCATATCGCACCCTGTGTCGACTGTCGGCGCTGCTGGACGACTGCGCAGTGCGCTGTGGAGGACGACATGCGCGTCATTTACAGCGATGATTTTGACAACGTTGTGCTGGCAACCCCGGTGTATTACTGCACCCTGCCCGGCCCCATGCTCAGCCTCATGAGCCGGTTCCAGCCACAGCACGCGGCAACCTTTTTTCTGAAAAAGCCCATCAAGTTAAAGCCAAAGAAGGCGGGGCTGATCCTCGTAGCAGGCGGCAAGGGGAACGAGGCGGAGGCCACGCACCACATTCGCGTCTTCTTCAAAATGCTCAACGCGAACGGTTATGAAGATCATGCCGTTCTATCCGCACGCACGGATACCATCCCCGCCGCACAGGATGCGTCCGCGCTGCGCGACGTACATCACCTCGCAAGCTGGTTGGCGGAAGCATAACCACCGCAAAGAGAGAGATCGTAGATTATGGGGGAAAATATATGGATGCACTGATCCACATTGTGACACAGGTCAACGGCATATTAAACAGCTTTGCGTGGGGGCCTGTGATGCTGGTCCTGCTGGTAGGCACCGGGATATTTCTGACCATCCGCACCCGCTGCATACAGGTACGCAGATTCGGTTACATCATGAAAAACACCATCGGCAGTCTATTCCGCAAGCGGAACAAAGACCACGGGAAGAACCTGTCCCCTTTTCAGGCGGTTACCACCGCGCTTGCCGGAACGGTGGGCACGGGCAATATCGCCGGGGTCGTCGGCGCGATTTTTGTCGGCGGGCCCGGCGCGGTGTTTTGGATGTGGGTGTCCGCTTTCTTTGGCATGTGCACCAAATATGCGGAGATTACGCTGGCACTCAAATACCGCGAGGTGGATGAGGCAGGGGTTCACCGGGGCGGCCCCATGTACTATATCCGTAAGGGCATGGGGAAGCGCTGGCAGTGGCTCGCCGTTGTTTTTGCCGTGCTGGGCGGCCTTGCGAGCTTTGGCATCGGCAACATTGCCCAGTCGAGCGAAATTTCCGGCGCGATGAGCGGCCTGCTGGGATTTGACCCGCGGCTGACCGGTGTGCTGCTTGCCATTCTGGTGGCGGTTGTGGTTTTCGGCGGCGTGAAACGGATTGGGCAGGTGACGTCGTACCTCGTGCCGTTTATGGCGATCTTCTATATCCTTGCCGGTGTGGTGGTCATGATCCTGCGCGTAACCGACCTGCCCGCCGCATTCGGGATGATTTTTCAGGGCGCGTTCAGCCTGAAATCCGTTGGGGGCGGCGTGTTCGGCTATGTCATCATGTCCGCGATGCGTCAGGGCTTTGCGCGCGGCGTGTTCTCCAATGAGGCGGGGCTCGGCTCCGCGCCCATCGCCCACGCCGCCTCCTCCACCAAGGAGCCTGTGGAGCAGGGCATGTGGGGCGTGTTCGAGGTCTTTTTCGACACCATCATTATCTGCACCATCACCGCCCTGACGCTCCTTCTCTCCGGCGTGTATACCGCGGGTGCAAGTATAGACGCGTTTGCCTCAAAGGGCGCGGTGGCCGTCGCCGCCTTTCACGCCGTGTTACCGGGCAGCATCGGGGGGACCGTGATCCAGATCAGTATGATCTTTTTTGCCCTGTCCACCATTCTCGGCTGGAGCTACTACGGCGGGCGCTGCTGGGCCTATCTCTCGCGCGAGAACAAAATCGTCGATTTGATTTATAAAATCGTCTTTATCCTGATGTGTGTCGTGGGTGCGGTCGGCTCCGGCTCCCTCATGTGGGATATCTCCGACACCCTCAACGGCCTGATGGCCCTTCCAAACCTGGTGGCCCTGCTGGCGCTCTCGGGCGTTGTGGCGTCGGAAACCCGCCGCTATTTTGACCGCAAAACACCAAGGCTGCGATCATGATAAGATGCATCAAACTGGATTGACAGGGAACTTACCGCGTGGTAAGCTGTAATCAGCGGGCCGACGGTGTTCCAGCCGGCTTGAAACCCAAGAAAATGGAGGGCTGAAACCATGAAATTCTTTATTGTAGAAGGCATTTCCGATGTATCCTCCCTGAGCGAGGAGGAATTCCAAACCCTGCGGCAGGCGCACAGCGCGTATCTGGCAAAGGCTTTTGAAGATGGACGCATTCTCTTTTCCGGCCCCAAAGTCGGCGGGGGCGGCGGGTTTACCATTTTCAAGGCGGAATCCGAGGAGGCTGCCAAAGAGTTCTTTCAAGGTGACCCCTTCTTCCTTGCAGGCGTCGAGACCTACACGCCACGAGAATTTAAAATTTCCAGATGCCAGCCCACGGTGGAGGACTGGTTTCAGGCGTAAGTACATGGATGAGACGGCCGTCACAAAATGATATGCTCCCCTTTCAGTCAGCAGCGTTTTGCTGTTTACTGAAAGGGGAGCATCATTCGGTCAGGATAGCAAGGAATCGTCGAATACATCGGGATAGAATATTTTCATGCTTTCCCAATAAGTCTCCCTTGGCCTTCCCTCACTGATATCCGAGCGGCTCCACCAGGCATATCCATCCAGGTAGTTGTCATACGCCTCATCCCATGTGTCGAAATGCTCGGCGAGCAGCGTGGAGGCAGGGGCAAAAAGCGCCAACGCTTCGTCACGGGTAATATAATCCACTTTATAGCCCCAAAGCGCAACATTCGAAGCGCGGAAAAGATCCCATGCGATGATTCCGGTGTCACCCCACTTGTCATTCCACGCAAGCATCTGATCAAAAAGGTAACCGTCGGAGTAAGCGCTTTTATACAGTGCAAGCTGCTCGGGTGTCAAGGCCAAAACATCGTTGACCTCCTCAAAATATGAGTTGGTATGTCCATCCCCGCGCGCGAGATAGTCAACGACGTAAACTACATCATCATGGTTATTCACGCCCCAGCCGTTGGATAGACTGGACGCGCTGTTGCCGGGCGTGAGGTCTATGCTCGTTGGCAGCGCTTTCTGCTCTGTGGGTGAGCTGTTGATATAGTTTAGCATTGCGCCGGCAGCAAGCATCATTCGTTCGTCGCTTGGCGTTTTGTCCGTAAGCACCGGGGTAAAATTGAGTTTAATATCAATCCAACTGCCCAGAAAAATACCATTGCCGGAAACTGCATTTGCATTCAGCTCGCAAGTATACTTATTGGCGTGGGCGCCGGAACAGTTGATTATGACCGTACCATCTCGCTGCGTCGATTGTGCGCCGGGCGCAATAAAAACCCGATAACCATAGGTAACCGGAGGGGTAGGCGGATTTTCGGTCGGCGTATTTAAGTTGAGTGTAACGTCCTGACACAAGACCGCGATACTGACCCGGTCGGCAAACGTGTATTCGCCGGGCTGTGTGATGAACACATCAACCATATTGTCTAAAATCGTTACAACCTCAGCTCTTGTAATTGTGTTATGTGGTCGAAAGGTGCCGTCGCTGTATCCGCCGAGATAGCCGAGATTCCGCATGATAACCAGAAATGGCCTTATGAATTCGGAGACGTCATCGTCGTCCGTAAAGCCTGGGGTGGTCTTGTAGCTGGTCAATCCAAACGCGTTTGCGATCATATAAACCGCCTGTTCTCGCGTCGCCGCCGCGTTAAAGTCGCCGTTTGGCGCATAGATAAACCGCTGATTTAAAAGTGCGGAAACACCGTCATAATACCATGCGCTCGCATCCATGCCCGCAACCGTCCCCTCCACAGCGGGAAACCCGAGCAGCCTGTTTAAAATTGTCGCAAGCTCCGCATGGCTGACCGTCTGATCCGGACGAAACGTTCCATCCTCGTAGCCTGTTAAAATGCCAAGCTCGCTCAGGCGGAAGATCGCATCCTCCGCCCAGTGTCCGTGAACGTCTGAATATGTAGCTGCGGAAGCGGCGGGAAGCATTGCCACAACGAGTGCGAGCGCAAGAACGGTAGCCGTCAGTTTTTTTAACACATTTCTCAGCCTTTCTTTTGCGGATTTGTCCCATGGGTGACATAGCCCCATCGTCGGAAATCGTCGGACTTGAGCCGTAATATTATACACTATCCTACCGTGCTTTGTAAATAATTCCGTCTAATTAGATAGTTGCATACGAAACCTTATGTTGCTATAATAGTTGCATACGAAACTATCTTGAGAGGTGAATACAGTGAACACCATCGGGCGACTCACTTCGGCGATCTACCGCAACATGCAGATATCGCTTGCAAACCGATTATCCGACTTGCACATCAAAAGCGGACAATATGAATTTTTCTATGTCATCTCCATGGAGGAGGGTATCACCCAAAAGCAGCTCAGTGAGCATCTGCGCATCGGTAAGTCTACCACGGCAAAGGCAGTGAATGCCTTGGTACGAGACGGGTACGTGGAAAAGCAAAAAAACGGGCGGGATGCGCGGGAAGACCACTTATATCTCACTGCGCTTGGACGATCCGTTGCGCCTGCGGTCGCGGAAATTTTTCAGGAAAATTTATCTGTGGCGGCGCGGGGGTTATCTCCGGAAGAACACGAGCAGCTGCTGCGGCTGATGAATCAGGTACTGCAAAATATTTTGCTGGAAAATGCCAGACAAACGGAGGCGTAAGCGCATGACGAAGCAAACGCTTTGGACAAGGAACTTTTTACTCATTACCCTGGTGAACTTTTTCCTGTATTTCGCCTTTCAGATGTTCCCCTCGGCACTGCCGCCGTATCTCAAGACGCTCGGCGCGTCCGACGCAATATTGGGCTGGCCGCAGGGGATTTTGACCATTGCCATCTTGCTCATCCGTCCCGTTGCCGGCATGGCGCTCGACAAGCGCGGCAGAAAAGGCATCTTCCTCTGGGGAATTCTCGGCATGGTCGTCGTGACGGCGGCGTATCATTTCTTCCCGGTGGTGGGAATTATTCTGATCATACGCTTTGCCCACGGCCTCGTCTGGGGCATTGCCAACACAGCATGCAGCACCATTGCCACCGATAACATTGAAAAAACACGCTTTACGGAGGGCATCAGCTACTTTAGCCTCACGAACGGTATCGCGATGGCCCTCGCTCCGGCGGTGGCGCTCTCTATCGGCATCCAGACCAGCATCTGGCTGGGTGCGGCGTTTTTGTGTGTCGGGTTTGTGCTGGCGCTCTTCCTGCACTACCAAAAAACGCCCGCCGCGCCGCCGCAGGCGGAACAGAAGGCGGCGCGGAAAAAAGTTGCGCCCTATGCAAAGGAGTCCATCCTGCCGTCGATCATTGTATTTTTTGTGATGATCACATGGGGCGCGGTCATCACCTTTCTGGCGCTGTTCGGGGCGGAGCGCTCCATCGCACATGTGGGGTTGTTCTTCACCGTGTTCGCCGTGGGGCAGGTTGTGCTGCGTCCGGTGATCGGGCGGCTTGTGGATCAGAGGGGCTTTCACGCGGGGATTTGGCCCGCGGTAATCCTGACGCCGGTCGCGCTGTTACTGCTCTCCATCAGTGGGAACATGGGGATGCTGCTTATCTGCGCGCTTCTCTATGGGGTTGGCGTCGGCGCGGCGCAGTCGACCCTGCAGGCGATGGCGGTTGTGAACGTCTCCAAAGACCGCGTCGGCGCTGCCAACGCCACATACTTCACCTTCTTTGACGGGGGCATCGGCGTCGGTGCGGTCATCGCGGGGCTGCTCTCGCCGCTCCTTGGATACGGCGGAATGTTCGCAAGCATGGCAATCTGCCCTGTCGCGGCGGGCATCCTGTTCTTTGCCACCGCGAAAAAGCGCACTGCGCTGAAAGCACGCACAGAAGAAACGCTGGAGGAGACGATAGAGATCAATGAAGGCGTATAGCATCCTGTATTCCAGGCGAAAAACTGTCGCGATCTACGTGACGGAGGACGCCACCGTGGAGGTGCGCGCCCCGCTGGGGGTATCGAAACGCGAGCTCGACTATATTGTCCAGTCCAAACAGGACTGGATTGAGCGGCAGCTCTCGCTGCGTACTGCGCGCGCCGCGGCGCGGGGTGCGTTTGCGCTGCACTATGGCGACACCGTACTTTTGCGGGGCAAAAAATGCCCCATAGAGGCCAGAGACGGTGGGCGTGTCGGATTTGACGGCACGTGCTTCTATCTGCCGCCGAACCTGCCATCGGAAGAGATAAAGCGGGTGGTGACGCAGGTGTACCGGGGGGTTGCCAAGGAGCTTTTCTCTCGTATTACCGGCTATTACGCCAAGGAGATGGGCGTCACCCCCCTTGCCGTCAAGGTCACCGGCGCGAAAACGCGCTGGGGCAGTTGCAGCGGCAAAGGGAGCATCAACTTCTCATGGCGGCTCATTATGGCGGACGACGACGTGATCGACTACGTGGTGGTGCATGAGCTTGCGCATTTGAAAGAGCACAACCACTCCGCGCGGTTTTGGGCGGTTGTGGCGTCCGTTCTGCCCGATTACAAGCGGCGCAAGGAGGGGCTTAAAATGCTACAGGACCGCCTTGCCGCTGAGCAGTGGGATTGACGTTACACCAAATAAGGCGGGTAGGTGGTTGGCTGCAGTTCTGCAGGTATGGCTTGCAGCACAGGCAGCGTATACGCGCCGTTACCAAAGCGCCAAACGTTTGTAAAATCCCAGCCCAATGTCACTTCATAGGTGCTTTGCATGGTCAGATCGGCCGCGCTGGTGCTGATGCCGTCCGTCCCGGCGCTGCCCGTGTTGAGCGGCGATTTTTGTACGCCATTGATGAGCACCTGCATCCCGTCATACGCGAGGTTATTCAGAAGTAGATTCGTCCCGCCGGTATATGCTGTAGGTGAGATGCGCGCGATAGCGGTGCGCGTGCTGGAGACAAGCTGGCACAGGGCGGCATTATTTTGTATACTGCCGTATTCGCCGGAAATCCCACCGACATTGATCAGCGGAGATGTTTCAATCTCGTTGGCAACTACATTGCCTGTATTATAGCTGTTGAGGACAACGCAGTCATTCAGATTCCCGCCGCCCAGAATCCCACCGGCATCATGTTTGATGGTAGTTGCATTCGCATGCATCACGATGTCCCCGGTATTGTAGCAATTTTGAATCACCATGGAGCCATTGGGGTAACCGTTATAGGTTGCGCAAATTCCGCCCGCACCGCTTCCCACTGCGGTGGTTAGTGCGCCAGTATTTAGGCAGGATGAAATGGAAATCGTTCCAAATGAGACCACCAGCCCAACTATACCGGCCACACGAAGCCCCCCGCTCAATACGGTCATGGTATTGACGCAATTGCTGATGGAACAGACACTTCCTGCTAATGCTATCACGCAGATGCCAAGGACGCCGGCGGCGGTGTCACCGCGGGTCGTCACCGTGCCAAACGTGTCACAGTCACTGATAACCATCTGCGCGCCAGTGCTGCTCAGCGCGGCCTCCCCCATAATGCCTCCGCCGACCTCAAAGCAATTGATGGACGCGGTAACCGTGCAGTTGCGTACGATGAGCGCGCCGGTATTCTCCACATTATAGCCCAGGATACCACCGGCATAGACATTGGTGCTGACCGCGCCACGAAACGACAGGTGTTCCAGCAGAATCGTACCGCCGTCAAAAATGCCCGCCAAGGCCGCAAAGCCTCCGGAGGTAACGGTACTCGTAACCGTGCAGTCCACAAGCCCCAGGTTCTGTATTGTTGCGCCGTCCACCAGCCCTCCGAAGAGACCCTGATGCACGTCCGATGTGCCGCTGCCCAACGTCAGATTCTGGATGCTGTGGTCATTGCCGTGCAGACTACCGCGAAAGCCATCCAAAATCACATCGAACCCCTCGGTTACCCCCAGCGGTTCCCAGACCTGCCCCGCCATGTTGATATCCTCATAGAGCTCGTAATGGCTGGCGAGCTTCGCCCCGCCCCCCTGCATAAAGTACAGGGTAAACTGTTCTATCCCGGGGATTTCGGTCTGGAGCGCCTGCGCGGTTGCAAAATCGATCAGTAGATACGGCATATCTGCGCTACCGTCCCGCAGGTGGTCAATTTGTATGGTGGAAATGAGTGTGAAGCCGCCGCTGAGCTGCGCATATACCGTATAGCTGCCGTTGCTGCCGACCGGTATCCCCTCCTGATAGCTGCCTGTAATATCAAGACCGCCTCCGCTGGTGAAAAAGGCGATATCCTGTATCCCGGGTGCCCATTTCACCGATAGCGGCGTTAAAGGCGGCAGGTGGATGAGAATCCTGTCCAGCATATATAAATCCGGCAAAATGCTTCCATGCAGCGGCCACGTGTTGGGCGGTGCCATGTATGCGGGTAAGACCGATGTCGCACGTGTCAGGGTCATCGCCGCGGTGTTGGATAAATAGTAAAAATCAAGCTGGGAGATATCTTCGGTCACGTCGGAAATGCTGTAATGCGTCGGCATGACGGTAAATCCCGCCACCGTGGCGGCGGTAATCACTACGTCCGCCCCTTCCGGCGCCACGATGGAGTAATTCCCGAATGCATCGGTCACGGTGCTCCCCGCAACGCCGTTGATTGTGTATTGAATGGTCACACCCGCCACATCGGCCAGTCCAAAGACCGTCCCGCTGAGCGTGACGTTCACAGGGACAGGAGCAACAGCTGTGTAAACAAAATCAAGGTTGCATAGCGGGCATTCCACGCAGAACAGCAGGTATTGCGGACGCTCTATGGTAAATCCGGGAATCGTTGGGGGCGTGATGGTTACATTGGAACCACGCGGTACCATGATGCAATAAAACCCATTCGCGTCGGTCACCACCGTAAAGGTAGAGCCATTTACCGTATACGCAATCAAAACATCGGCGACCACTGTCAAGCCGGATACCGTGCCGCAAAGCGTAACCGGAAAAGCATAATCGCCGAAACGGCAGCCACTGCCGAAACCGCTGCATGATTCCGAACGGCGGATATTAGAATAATGATAATGCATGATCCATCTCCTCATAATATGATCAGTGATACACTATATTATATTCTATTCTCCTTCCCGTCTTTTTGTATTATAGCTGCCTGAGGGGCACGCAGGCGAAAAAGGTATTTCCGGGCAGACAACCGCATACCTCTTAACAGAGGTGATTACGATGGGCTTTGTCGCGCGCCTGAGCGACTTTCTCTGGAACCCGTGGCTTTTGACGCTGTTTTTATTCGTGGGTCTATACTACTCCGTGCGCACGGGATTTTTCCAGTTGTTTCATATCAAACTCTGGCTTAAAACGACCGTTGGGAGCCTCTTTCGGCACTCGGAGAAAAAGAAGTCGGGCGGACTGACCCGATTCCAGGCCCTCTCCACGGCGCTTGCGGCGACAATCGGCACCGGCTCTATCGCCGGGGTTGCAACCGCCATCTTTTTCGGCGGGCCGGGGGCGGTCTTTTGGATGTGGGTGTCCGCCTTTCTGGGGATGATGACGGGCTGCGCGGAAAAGATTCTGGCGGTGCGCTATCATCAGAAGGGCAAAAACGGCGGCTTTTTCGGCGGCCCGATGTATTACATGGAAAAGGGCGTCAAAAGCCGCTTTTTGGCGTGTATGTTTTCACTCTGCTGCGTGGCGGCATCGCTCGCGGGCGGAAATCTGGTGCAGGCCAACTCCATCTCCACCGCGCTGGAGGCTTCTGCCGGTGTGTCCCGGCTGTGGGTGGGGCTCGTGGTGGCGCTCGCCGCGGGTGTGGTTATTTTGGGCGGCGTGGAGCGCATTGGGAAGCTGAGTGAGCGGCTGGTGCCGTGCATGGCGCTCCTATTCATCGGCGGTGGCCTTGTGGTGCTCGCGCATCACATTGACGCGGTACCGGCGGCGTTTTCCAGTATTTTTACCTCCGCGTTCGGCTCGCCAAAGGCCGCTGTAGGCGGCGGCCTCGGCTACGGCATCGCGCAGGCGCTGCGGTACGGTGTTGCAAGGGGTGTCTTCACCAACGAGGCGGGCATGGGCTCCTCCGCTATGGCGCACGCGGCGGCGCAGGTGAAGGAGCCTGCCGAGCAGGGGATGTGGGGGATTTTCGAGGTGTTCGTCGCGAGCATTCTGGTCTGCTCGGTGACGGCGCTTGTTATCCTCACAAGCGGCGTATACGACATGGACGCGGCACTGCTGGCCATTCAGAGCGGCACGGTGACAAACGGGATGCTCGGCGCGCCCCTCTCCGCCGCCGCCTTTGCAACCGTGCTTGGGCACGGCGGCAGCATGCTCGTCACGGTCTGCCTGATGCTCTTCGCCTTCACCTCTCTGGTGGGATGGAGCTATTACGGCGAGCAGAGCCTGCGCTATCTGACCGGCACGGACCGCTTTCGGGCGTCCTATCGCATCTGTTGCATGGTCATGATCGTTGTGGGGAGTATCGGCGACATTAGCCTTGTCTGGCAGATGAGCGACATTTTTAACGGATTGATGGCGCTGCCGAACCTCCTCGCACTGCTGCTGCTCTCGCCCGAAGCGCTGGATCTGTTGCGGCGCTGGATATATAGAGGGAATGATAAAAGCAATGCCAGATTGACAGAACAATGGCATTATGTTAGACTAAGGCCACGTAGAAAAAAATTCTAAGCCGATCCAATTCGGATTAGAATAGGATAACTATAGATGCAGGAAGTGGCACAACATGGTAATGCAAGAGGATGCAACATTACAGCAACTCCGGGCATATGCCCTCAGTTATCGCGTGGATGAATATTTCCGTCTTGCCAATCAGTTGCTCTCCACAACAAGCGGGGAGACGCTGGGCAGGGTCTACTTAAGTATGGCGCAGGTGAAGCTCTGTATCACGGATGATACGCTGTTGGATGACTGCTTGCACGCCGATGCGCTCTTGCCGGAAGGATACCGGGAGCCGCCGTATTTTCAGCAAATGGAGCCGCAGGATGCCAATACCGTTTTGCTCTTTCAGCCGAACGAGGGATATTTTACCCGATTTTTATCTGTGCTGGAGCAGGCGCAGGTCATATTCGAGAAATATTTAGGTGAGTATGGCAAGTTTGCTTGCCTGCAGGCTAAGCATGAGATTCTCTACTTCACAGGTACAATCAATGAGGTCGCGGTCGCCGCGGAGGACGTGATGAATACCCGCTTTAAGGAGCTTGGGGACCTCACCCGCGCGGTTTATACCAGTTATCTGCTTGTCCGTATCTACATACAGCTGGGCAGGGCAGCGGAGGCCAGGCAGGTAACCCTGGACATGGCAAATTGGGCGCTGGATCATCCCGATGCGCCCTGCAACTATATGTATCAGCGCGTCCGGTCGTGGATAAACCTGACAACAGGATGGGGCGGAGATGCCCCACGGTTTTATACCACGCCGGACGGCAGTGTGTATCCTATGCTTGACGAGCGCAACAGCGCAATGCAGCAAGGTGTTGCGGAATATGGCCCAACGGAAAAACCGTTCATTGCGATGGCCAGACAAATTTTCCCGGAAATCGTCACTATGCGCTGGTACTATGCAGAGATCTACCGCGCTGTCGTATATTTTAAGTACGATGACCTCGAAAGCGCGCAGGCCGCGTTCCGGCGTCTGTACCCAGCGGCACACGGCAACAAAGTGAACATACCCTTCGTGGAATACGGTGCGCAGATCGTACCGTTTCTCGATTATCTGCTGAAAAGCGGTGAGCCATACGATCCGGTATGGCTCACGCAACTGCGGGATATGGCGCTCGATTATGAGGAAAAGCTCAATGAGCTACGTCAAACAGAGGAACTTGATTTTTAAGCGGCATTTTACAGATATAAGTACAGGTAATCCTCAATTACATCAAAAAGATGCGCGTACTCCACTTCAAACTCGTTGAGCAGGTCAACCAGCCCCGCAATAAAGCCCTGCTTGGTTGAGATATCCGGAATCATGGCCAGCAAATCCATGCGCTCGCCCTGACACTGATACACGGCAATTCCATAACCGGTATAAGCGCTGACGTCCGGTGTGGCGTAAGTCTCCTGCATGGCGCAGTAAACATATGGAAACGCTGTGGCTGACGGATTGATTTTGGATGCATTTTCTCTGCGTGTCAAACTTGGGGGAACCGGTCTGTTGGTGTTTGCGTTATAATCCGCATTTTTCCACGTGGGCAATGGTGTTCCTTTCCGCATCGTGTATCATTCCTTTCTTTTCCAGCCCGAACAATCATGTCGGACACATCCGCTTACTTGTCAGGCTGATTATACATGAAACGCCATGGTAAAACGACACCCCAAAGGGTGATATTAAGACAAAAAAGCAAATTTTTGTGGATCATTCGGCCTATTCCGACTGTGTTCGGGCAGTCTGTTCGCCGAGATGCCGCATAGTTAAGAAACACAATGGGGCGGCTTTGTCTATGGACAGGACAATCATTCATGTGGATATGGATGCGTTTTACGCTGCGGTAGAGATCAGGGATCAACCTGCGCTGGGGGGGAAACCGCTTATCATTGGCGCGCTCCCCCATGAGCGAGGGGTGGTCGCCACATGCAGCTATGAGGCGCGGAAATTCGGGGTCGGTTCCGGCATGAGCATTAAAACGGCATACCAGCGGTGCCCACAGGGGATCTACATGCATCCAAACATGCGGAAATACAGAGAGGTATCGGAACGCCTGCATGCAATTTGGCATGACTATACCGATACAGTAGAATATGTGGCATGGGACGAAGGCTATCTCGACGTGACCCATTCTGCACAGCAGTTTGGCGGTGCCATGGCAATTGCCCTCGCCATTAAAGCGCGGACAAAACAAGAGCTCGGGCTGACGTGTTCTGTCGGCATCGGCTATTCGAAAACAGCGGCAAAACTGGGCAGCGAAGAGAAAAAACCGGACGGGCTATTTGAAGTGCCAACTCCGGCGTTTTTCGTGAATTTGATCCTCGACCGCAATGTGCGGGCACTGTATAGCGTCGGTGCCAAAACGGCGGAAAAGCTTGAGGGCGCAGGTATATTCACCGTGCGCGATGTGCGGCGCAATCGGCAGCGGGTGGCGGATATGCTGGGCAAGCATGGCCGCCAGATTATTGCACTCGCGGACGGAATTGACGACCGGCCTGTCGTGCACTATGAGGTGACCGACGCAAAATCCATCGGCAGAGAGATCACGTTCCAGCAGGACATTGCCAATTTTGGCTTCCTGACCGATATCCTGATCCCGATTGCGCATGACATCAGCGTAAAACTCCGTGGCATCGGGCTGTATGGCCGTACCGTCACCTTAAAGATAACCTATGGCGACATGAAGTCGATTACCCGCTCAAAAAGCGGTGAGCCCACAAATCAGGCGGAGGAGATTTTTTCGGTTGCCGCAGACCTGCTCGCCGCGGTAGGGCGAAAACCCATCCGGCTGGTGGGCATCAGCGTGCAAAATCTGACCGAAACATACACACGTCAGCTCACCTTCGACGATATTGGAACAGATCAGGCAGGCAGGCGCCATGACGCGTTTGCGGCCATGCTCCTGTCCCTGCAGCAAAAATATGGGCTGGACATCGCGCCGGAATCCGCCTGGACCTCCGCAGAGCGATTGTATGGGCTGATCGCACAAATGGAAAAAACGTTGTAGACGCGGGCGCAAAACTCTGATATAGTAAATTCGGCAATTTTGCCTGAAAGGAACCAGTTATGGAGTTAGAACATCACGACCACGCCTGCAATTGCGGCCACGACCACGCCAATGAGGCCGCTCATTCCTGCGATGTTTTCACGGATGGGCAGCTGAACGAGGCCGCTGACGGGTTTTTGCAGCTGTTAAAAACCCACCACTTTCTGCCCTGTGCAAGATTTGTCCTCAAAAGCACGTCGGAACCGGCGTTTTCCAGCGTGGCACTGGCACCGGTCTTTATCAGCGACGGTGAGGAGAGCGTCAGCGTGCTCCGCGCAATCGGGGATATTCTACTGGGGCTGGAGCAACACGGTTATCTCTCGATTGATTATGACATCCCCCTCGACGGCTTCGACTACACGTATTTTAAAGAGAGCCGCGCCTATCAGCTCTTCGTCCAGACGGTCAGAGAGGGAAAAGACCGCGACGGATTTCTTGGCGATACCGCAACCATCGAGTTTGGCAGCATTGCCCCCATTGAGTAGATTGCATAATTACCCCCCCCTGCACCCACGTGGTGCAGGGGGGGTATATCCTCTGGACGGAGGCCACGCACCCTGCTATGCAATTGAAATGCGGGTTCCGTTAATTAAAATTGCAGTGGCTTGCGCGACGTCGATGGTAGATGCTGCGTTCCATGTCAGAGCAAAGGTCTTCGCCTTCTCGTCATAGCTGCCGCCCCCGCCGCTGAGCTGGATGATACCTTTCGCAGTCTCGACCTCCAGCTTTAATTCGCTGGCCACATAAAGCGTATCCCCTGCAAAGGAGCCGGTGGCTTCCAGCCCTAAGGGGCTGAGTGTCAGGTGCTCAAACAGCTGATCCTCCACGGCGATGTCGTTCGTCCATGTGCGTATCTGTCCGCTGGTATCGCCCAGCTCAGCCGCCAACTGCCAGCTGCCCTCCGCACCGGAAGCGAGTGTCCCTGTAAAGCACAGGGTATAGCCGGAGAGCGTTGCCTGATCTACGGGAAGGATCACCTCGTCGTATCTATATTTTGCGGTTTCAAACGCCGTGTCCCGATCTGAGGCAATTTGATGATCCGCATCGGCAAAGAACGCAAACCAGCAATTTTCAGTCATTTGTTCGCCGCCGGCACTCACCAGATCAAGCTGCGGCGTGCCGCCAAATTCTGCGTTTGCATATGAACCGATCTGCACATGCAGTTTGCCATCTATCACACCAATATTGGAAATCCACTGTCCGTCGTACCCGTGTGGCATGGCGGCATAGTAGCCCGGTGTGAGAATTGCGGTTCTATCATCGTCATTCTGAAAGGCGAACGGCAGGACGCCATCGTTGCTCGCTCCACACGAAATCACGGACGACACCTTGATGGTGTCCCCTGTCACCGTTTTCACATCGGACATCGCCACGGGAATCGGCTCCAGCTCATAGGAAAGCGTGTCGAAATATATGAGAGAGGTGCCGAGCGCCAGCGTATTGGATAACCTGCTTCCTGCATCGGCAGTAATCAAAAATTCAAGATAGGCTGTATTGGTACTCTCATCAAAATCAAGTAAGGTTCTTGTCCACGAATAGCCCGTTGTGTCTGAAGCCGCAGCTTGCCCGATTGACACATAAAAGCCATCCATAAAGTCGGTGTTCTCTGTGACCCGGTTCTCACCGGTGGTATCATGGAGGGAGAGACAGGCAACCGCCATATTTCCGTATTGATTTGCGCCGATCAGCTCCATGCGGATGCCCTGGTCCTCACAGGATGCCTGAACCGGCACAAGAATGTCAAGGAAGGCAGGCGCAAGGCCCTGCAAGAATGCAAAACTATCCTGTGTGGCAGAAGACGCGGAATTCAGCTGCTCCGCAAGCCACTCGTTACCCTCCAACGTGGCGGTGGCGCGGACGGTCAGAATCAGTGCTTGCTCAATGCTGGTGGGCTCCTTTGTGGCAAGGGCCGCTGACGTGGTGCCCTGTATGATTTGCTCCGCCACCATGCTGCCCATTGCCTGCGCAGCCCAATCAGCGACATCCTTTGCATCGGTATAGGAATCCAGCGCAGCAGGCGCGCTGAGTGCGCCCGCGTCAATGTAGTTAATTGCCCGGTAGAGCATGGTGGAAACTTCCTCGCGCGTGATGAATGCGTCCGGCTGAAAGGCGTCTTTTCCCGTGCCGGTGGTAATGCCGGCCGCAGCGGCCTTTAATACCATTGTATCTGAGGTATCCGCAAAGCTGTCGGTGCCGAGCGGCTCAATGCTCTTGCCTGTCTCCTGCTCCACAAAACTGACCGCAAGCCCTGCAAATTGATAACGGGTGATATCCTGTTTGTAATTGCCGCCCAGTCGGTCTGACAGCAACCCCAGTTCCTTTGCAATGTTTACCTCCTTCTGCGCCCAATCGCTCACGATCGGGGCTTCATCCGCCGCCAGCGCCGTTGATGGAATCAGCATTGACGCTGCCAGTAAAATCGGTATCACTCTCTTATAATTCATGATAAACATCTCCTATTATTCATATAGTGCCGCCTCTCCCTTCGGAATGGGAAGGCGCGTTCCATTGATCAGGATTGCAGTGGCATCTGCCACATCAATTGGAGACGGCGCATTCCATTTGTAATCAAAGGTATGCGCTTCAGGATTATATGGGCCGCTTCCACCGCTCAGCAAAACCGTACCGTTTTGGGCTGTCTCCACTTCCACTATCATATTGCTTGCGGCAAATTCATCTTCTTCATAGGCTCCGATGACTTCCAACCCCAGAGGATTCAGTGTGAGGTGTTCAAAGAGCAGCCCGTCCACCCTGACGTCATTTGTCCACATGCGTACTTCCCGGCTGGTATCGCCCAGCTCAGCCGTCAGCCGCCAGCTGCCCTCCGCACCGGAAGCGAGTGTCCCTGTGAAGCACAGGGTATAGCCGGAGAGCGTTGCCTGATCTACGGGAAGGATCATCTCGTCATATCTATATTTTGCAATTTCAAATGCCGTGTCCCGATCTGAGGCAATTTGATGATCCGCATCGGTAAAGAACGCAAGCCAGCAATTTTCAGTCACTTGTTCGCCGTCGGCATTCACCAGATCAAGTTGGGGCGTGCCGCCAAATTCTGCGTTTGCATATGACCCAATCTGCACATGCAGTTTGCCGTCTATCAGCCCAATATTGGAAACCCACTGTCCGTCGTACCCGTGTGGCATGGCGGCATAGTAGCCCGGTGTGAGGATTGCGGTACTGTCATCTTCATTCTGAAAGTCAAACGGAAGGACGCCATCATTGATGGTACCACACGTAATTATGGACGCCACTTTAATTGTGTCCCCTGTCACCATTTTCACATCGGACATCGCTACAGGAATGGGCTCCAGCTCATAGGAAAGCGTGTCGAAATAAATGAGAGAGGTACCCAGCTCCAGCGTATCGGGCAACGTATTCCCCGCATCGGCGGTAATCAGAAATTCCAGATAGGCTGTGTCGGTACTCTCATCAAAATAGAGCAGGTTTCTTTTCGCGCTGTAGCCTATTGCGTCTGACGACGTAGTTTGCCCTGTTGATACATAAAACCCATCCATAAAGTCGGTCTGCGCCGTAATACGGTTTTTACCGGAAACATCCTGTAGGGAGAGGTATACAACGGCCATATTCGAATACTTTTGCGCGCCGATGAGTTCCATGCGGATGCCCTGATCTTCACAGTAGATTTCAACCGGCCTGACAATGTCACCGTAGCTTGGATTGAGCTTTTCTATCATCCAGTCAAAGCTGCCCAGCATAGCAGCCGCGGCTGTGATTGCAAGGATTGCCGCCACAATCGCAACCGCAATCAGCGGCCTGTGTATACGGCGTGGTTTAGGAAGCGGCATGTCTTCGGCAAGGCGGTCTTTCACCTGTTCAGCCAGCCCGTCCGTGTCCACTTTGATTTTGGAAAGCGCGTTGTAAATCAGTTGCTCTTCACGGTCAAATGCCTTCATAACGACACCCCCTCTCCGCGCTGTAGGACAGCAAGGTATCTGGCGAGCTTCTTTTTACTCCGTTCATATTGCTTGCGCAGGGCGGCCGGAGAACGCCTGAACCGCAGGGAGAGGGCTTCATAGCTCTCGTCTTCCATAATGCGTCCATGTAGCAGTGCCCGCTCTTCCGGCTTGAGCATACGTAAAATTTCCAGCACTTCATCGCTCATCTCCGCCTCTGGTGCCGGTGGTACTTCCACTTCATTTACTTCATCGAGTGAAATCGGCCTATGTTTCTTTCGAAAATTCAGGCTGCGATGATACGTAATTTTATACAACCACGCGGACAGGTGCTTTCCGTCAAAGGCCGCGCGGTTTTGAAACGCGGAGAGGAAGACCTCCTGTACAACATCCTCGGCCTCCTGATAGTCGCATAATATTGTGGTTGCGTAACGGAGCAAGGGTTCACCAAAGAGCCGAATGACCTCTTCCAGCTCCGGCTCCCCACCGGAAACAAACCGTGTACCCAGGTCAGTCTCGTTCATATATAGCCTCCTCGCATATGATCAGCTAGCTTCACCCTTATAACAATATAAACTGGAGTTTTGTGACAGGATAATCATATTTTTTCTGTATTTGCAGCAGTATGAAATGAAAAAGCCATTGGAGGCGATACCCCCAACGGCTGCAGGTCATTTTTAACTCCATTTTATTCTGCTAAAAAAAGGGAACGGCACTATAGTTTTGCTGAACAAAGTATTTCCCGACACTGCCGCTGTTTACCGCTGATTCCCGGCTTTCAAGGTCATTGAAATGCCACCATTCCGAGGCCAGAGGTGTGAGCCCCGCATTTGTGCAATACGTTTGCAGCAGCAAGGCCTCGCGATTCATCGTTTCCGCCGGTTCAGCGTCTAACCACGCTGTAGCGGAATTTGATGAGACAGGTGATAGAAAAATAGCGGCGGCCGCGCTGAGTTCATGCATCGCAGTCGGCATGAAATACTCGCTGTATTCACGAATCGCAGTGTATTCATAGCCGCCGCAGGCTCTTGTTTCCCGCGTCACGACCTTTCCAAGGCTGACGTCAATCGCAGCCCCTCGCTGATGATTGGAAATCCCGGTCACGATAAACCATCCCATCGACCATGGTGATCTGGTGACCCCTTCCTCTACCAGCGGATCGGCATTCATCAGCGCTCTCAAATTTCCGGCAATGCTCTGCTGCACATCATAGGGCCTGAATGCTTCATAAATAATCAGGGTGTCCCCCTCTGCCAGCGCAGCTTGCTGTGCCGCACCTATTTTCTTGGCCATTTCATATAGCACAGGGACAACATACACCTCCGCGTCAAAACGCGCGCTATACATCTTTGCCTGGTATAGCGCCTGACCGGTGATATTCGGTATGTCCTTCTCTGAGGACTTCATGATGGAAGCATATGAATTCGTATTATCATAAATAATAGACGGGATGACATCCGGCAAGTTGATCAGGCAGTATTGGTGCTTGACCCAGCCCTGCTTCTCATCCAACGCAATCTGCCACCAATCGCCGGATTCCTCCAATATGGTAAATCCCTGCCCGGCATTGAGCGTTGCAATCACGTTCGCGTCTGCGCTCTGGTCTGTATACAAGCGCAACGAAACAGAAGCGTATCCACTCGCTCCGCTGATCGGGAGCTCGAATACACCGCTTTCTTGTAAATAATTAACATAGGTGTCTGCCGGTGCCGACTCTGTGGCTGTAACCGGCGCATCCTCTTCTGTTGACGGCGATGCAGCCGGTTCCGACACAAGACGATCCTGTTCAGGCTCTATGTCTGGGCGCACGCAATATATGACAAAAATTCCACATATAACAGCAATTACCAGCAAGGAAATTATTATGACAGCGCCAATGCGTTTCCGTTTTTTCATAACCAGTTACCTAAACAGTACCGACCGGGGCATAAATCGGCGTCAAACAAAGGAATCACAAAGAACTTATTCTGGAGCTACTGATGTGACTTGAACACACGACCTGCTGATTACGAATCAGCTGCTCTACCAACTGAGCTACAGTAGCAAATAATCCGCCGTTTCGGAGACATACTAACCAAAACGGAAAGGATACTATTTATGGACAACACACCATTTATCGGCGTCGGCCACAACCCGGATGAGCCAGACGGCCCCGACCTTCCGCTCGGGCTTGGGATGCAAATCGGGCTTGACACGCAGGCGATGAAAACCTTTGGCAACATGTCAAACGAGGAAAAGAGCGCACTGATCCATCACATTCAGGGCGCAACGACAGGCGACGAGGCAAAGATGCGCATCGAACACGCGGTGAGTCAATTGCACGAGGGTCAAACGCGTTTTTAACACTGTCCCTGCCCCACCGGCAGGGCTTACTTAATTTAGTACCGTCGATTTAACATGATAGCATATTATCTCTCATTCGTCAATGCAAAAAATCACAGATGGCATTCTGAGCACCTGCGGCGGTATGCCGCAGGTGCGCAGTTCACCCTATAGGCTATCGCCGAAATCACGCCGAAAGGCGGCGACCAGCTTATCGATCCAGTCGGAATTCGGCTCCAGCCGCCCGAAGAAGAAGCGCATAATCTTGGGTTCCTCCACATAGTGCAGTCCGCCGACCAGACTGCGGTTTTCATAGAGCCACGCGAGGCGGTCAACAACATATTTAATCTGGGAGAGAGAGAACACGCGCTTGGGAATGGCGAGGCGCAGCAATTCCATCTCCGCAAACCGCTCGCTTCCGTCCGGCTCGCGCTGCTCGCTCATGGTGCCGCGCTCCATGCCACGCACCCCGGAGACAAGGTACACCGCCGCCGCCAGTGCCCCGGCAATGTACTGCGTCTGATCCAGATGGGGCAGGAACTCCGTGGCGTTAATATGGCAGCCCAGACCGCCGGCAGGCAGCACCACCGGAATCCCTCTCGTCTGAAGCTCCTTTGAGAAGGTCGCAATCAGCTCGGGTGCCTGGGCGATAAATTCAACATTGAGCGTCTCGTAGAGGCCCACGGCAATGGCCTCCATCTCCCGCACGCTCATGCCGCCGTAAGTGAGAAAGCCCTCATAGAGGGGGATATATTCCCGCATATCCTCGTAGCACTGGCGGTTGCTGGTCAAAATCGCGCCGCCCTTGGCGCAGCCCAGCTTACGGCCGGAGAAGTAGATGATATCGGCGAGCCTGCCCAGCTCCAGCGTAATGTCCCGGAGCGGCGTATCCTTACAGCCCGCTTCCCGCGTATGAATAAAGTAGAGATTGTCGCTGAGCAGGGAGGCGTCAATGACAAATCGAATCCCTTTGCTGCGGCAAAATGCGGAGACATCGCGGAAGTTTTGCAGCGAAACCGGCTGCCCGCCAATCAGATTGGTGCCGGCCTCAATGCGGACAAAGGCGATTTTATCCGCCCCCTCCTTCGCGACCAGCTCCTCCAGCTTTGCAAGGTCAACGTTCCCTTTAAAGGAACAGGTGGAGTTTACGTCCAGTCCCTCGTCAATCACGATTTCCTCGACGCGCCCGCCCATGTGTGTGATATGGCTCTTCGTCGTGGTGAAATGGAAGTTCATCGGCACAACGCTGCCGGGCGTCACATACGCGGTGGCGAGAATATTCTCACACGCGCGCCCCTGATGCGCCGGTAAGAGGTACTCCGTACCGAACATATGCGCGCAGGCCTCCTGCAGGCGGTAAAAGCTCTCGCTGCCCGCATAGGCGTCATCCGCCTGCATCATGGCGGCAAGCTGCTTGTCACTCATGGAGTTGGTGCCCGAATCGGTCAACATGTCCAGGTAGATATCCCGGTTTTTCAGCAGAAAGGTGTTGCACCCGGATTCCAAAATGGTGTCCCGTCTCTGCTCAATCGGCAGAAGATTCAACTTTTGTACCACCCGCGCCCGATACATCTCTACCGGCACGGACTCATTGCCGTAAAACTTAATGTTTGCCATTGCTTTCTCTCCCACTTCACTTAATTTTGCAAGTGTCCTGTAACGATATCCGCTCTATTCTTTAGCACTTTAAATTATATTACTAAAACGCGGACATGTCAAGACGCACAAATTTACAAGCAGGAATAGCAAAAAATTAGCTCGGCGGGGTGTAGAGTATCCCCTTGCCGCCGTCCTCCCCGGTTTTGACGGTTACATCCACGCCGTAGACCGCGCGGATGAGGTCGCCCGTGATCACCTCGTCCGCCCTGCCGTCGGCGACGATGCGCCCTTTGCAGAGCATCACGGCGCGGTCGGCGAACAGGAGTGCCTGCTCCGGGTCATGCAGGGACATGAGAATGGTATACCCCTCTCGCGAGAGAGTGTGGGTCAGGGTCAGGACACGGTGCTTGTTGCCGAGGTCAAGGCTTACCGCCGGTTCGTCCATCACAAGGGTTTTCGCGCCCTGCGCAAGCGCCCGGGCAATGGCGACGAGCTGCGCCTCCCCCCCGCTCAGGGCTTGGCAGCCGCGGTCGTGCAGGGCGGTAATGCCCAGCTTGTCAATGGCATACTCCGCCATCTCCGCCTGCTTTTTGCCGGGTACGGAAAACGCGCCGCCCTGACAGGCGGTGCCCATGAGGACGGTTTCAAACACAGTGTGGTTAAACGCCACCGGGGCCGACTGCGGGATATACGCCATGCGCCGCGCCCGCGCGGCGGGGCGGAGCTGGGCGATATCCATCCCGTCACAGAGGACCAACCCGGCATAGTCGCGGCTGAGTCCGAGCACGCAGCGAAACAGGGTGCTCTTCCCCGCGCCGTTGGGTCCGAGCAGGGCGAGAAACTGCCCGTCTTCCACCGCGAGGGAAACATCATGCAGCACGGCGTTGCTGTGATAGGCAAAGGACAGGTTTTTTACCTCAATAGCCATCCTTATTCCCTCCCGAGAGCATGAGATAGATGAACACCGGCGCGCCGATGACGGCGGTGAGAATGCCAATGGGGATCTCGGTCGTAGAGATGGTGCGCGCCACAGTATCCACCAGCAGCAGATACGCCGCCCCCATGATAATAGATGCGGGCAGGACGCGGCGGTTATCACTGCCGAAGATCATGCGGCAAAAGTGGGGGATGACAAGCCCAATCCAGCCGATCAGTCCGCTGATGGCGACGCAGGCGGCGGTAATGAGGGTGGAGCAGAGAATCACCACCAGCCGCAGGGCGTTTGTGTTGACGCCCATGCTCTGCGCCACGTCGTCCCCCGCCGTGAACAGGTTCATCCGCCAGCGCAGGAGGATGAGGGGCACCATGCCCACAATAATGGGGATTAAGCCGGGTAAAAGATCCTTCACGCGGATGGAGGCAAGGCTCCCCATCAGCCAGTATGTAATCGCAGGCAGGACGTTGTCGGTATCGGCGATGAGCTTAATAAAAGAGGTGCCGGAGGAAAAGAGGGTGCTGATCATAATCCCCGCCAATACCAGACCCAGCACCGCGTCGCCGCGGTATACGCGGCTGATGCCATACGCCAGCATCACCGCGCCAAGGCCCAGGACAAACGCCAGCACGCTGATCATCCCCCAGCCCATGCCGACGTAAATGCCGAGCGCCGCGCCGAACGCCGCGCCCGACGATGCGCCGAGCACATCGGGGGAAACCATGGGGTTGCGGAACATCCCCTGATAGGACACCCCCGCCACGGCAAGCCCCGCGCCGATGACGATGGCGGCAATGATGCGGGGTGGCCGGTAGTTGAGAATCACCGCCTCCGCGGCGGAATCCCATGTCTGCGGAATATCCATAACGCGGGAGAGGAGAATTTTGATGAAATCGGTGGGGCTAACCGCAAAGCGCCCCACGGTGAAGGCGATGACCACCGCGGCGACAAAAATCAGGCACAGAATAAGCCATTTCACGCCGTAAGATTTGCCACCGGTTTTTTTCTCCATCCCGTTTTCCTCCGCTTCTAAAAGCTTGCGTTTTGCAGCAGCGCCTCCGCCTCTTCCCGGCTCAGGTCATAGTGGAAGAAGAGCGTGTAAAATTCCTGTGTCTTTTCTGCGATATCAAAGTCGTAGTATTCCGGATAAATCAGATTCCCCAGCCACAGCAGCCCCAAAACCCGCTGCACCGACGGCGGCCGGTCGAGCCACTGGTAGGGGCCAATCGGCACCTCGCAGACTTTTCCGTTTTTTACCGCGTCCACCTGCGCCCACATCGGGTCGTCAAAAATACCGTTATAGTAACTGTCGGGGGCCAGAACCACGATCTCCGGATTCCACGTGATGATCTGCTCCATCGACACCTCGTCCCCGCCGGAGGCGAGAATGCTGTCCATATCCGCCGCGTTGATGACCCCCAAGTAGTCCAATATCTCCGCGTGGGAGGAGTTTTTCCCGTTGACCTCCGTGCCGTACTCCCCCTGAGAAAAGAGCACACGCGGGCGCTCCGCGTCCGGAATCTGCGCGCTGTATTCCGCCGCCATATGCATCACGCCGTCAACATAGTCCGAAAGCGTCGCGGCGGCCTCCTGCTCGCCGAGCAGGTCGCCGAGCATATCGTAGGCGTCGGCCATCTCGTCCATCGTCGCCTTGATGAAGACAACGGGGATGCCGCTCTTGCTCTGGATGGTGTCCATATCCGCGCCGATGCCCGCCTTCTCCTCCCCCATATCAATGATGATATCGGGCGAGGCCTTGATGATCTCCTCGAGATTGAAGGTGCCTGAGCTGCCGTAAAATTTGCCGAAGACGGGCAGATCCCAGTACTTTTCATCTATATACTGCTTCTGAATTTTCGTAAGCGCATCGGAAAGGCCCATCAGCTTGTCGGGGCAGATGGTGTACAAAATCATCTGGGCGTAGGAGCCGGAGGGCACAATGCTCTCTATCTTCACCGGCACCTCTACCTGCCGCCCCGCAGAATCTGTAAAGATGCGTGTTTCCCCCTGCGGCTTTTGCTCCGCAGCGCAGGCGCACAGCAGCGCCAGCAGCAGGGCGGCGCAGGTGAGAAGACTGACCGCTTTTTTCATAGTCCGTCCTCCGCCCGTTCAAATTCGATGCGCACGATAGAATAGATCCACTTGTTCGACTCCGCTTCCGGTATCAGCAGCCGCAGCGGGCGCTCCCCCTCCGAAAGCGGATTTTTCCCGTTGGAGACCCCCATGATGATCTCATAGTCCGTGAGGTACTCCCCCTGCAGCACCGTTTTATAGCTGTCCGAGGCGAGAAAGCGGATTTTTGTAAAATCCTCCTTCTTTACGCCGTACTGCGCGAGGAAGGTGTCGAGCAGAGGCCCCGTCACGCTGACCGTACCCGCCTTTTCCGTCGCCCCTGTGGCCGAGCGGGACACGCACTCCAGCTCAGATAGCTCCTGCGGCGTAATGGTGAATTCATCCTCCAGCAGTCCGCTGACGGTGATCTCCTCCGTCTCGTACCCGGACATATTGACCTGCTGCCCGCAGGCGCACAGCGTCAGCGCAATCAGAAGAACTGTCGCGCAGAGCGTAACGCCCTTTTTCCCCTTCATACCCACGTCATCTCCGTTACAAAAAGAATGCTTTTATAGTACCACACTTTACATCCCGATGCAAGAATTTCCACTTGCTTCCAGTTCGTATCGACTGAGGTTGACATGATGCGGCGCAACATGCTAAAATTAGTGTTCGGTGAATTGTTGGGGTTTTGCTTACCTGCGTTTCTTGCGGTGGGGGTTCCCCATGAAGAAACATAGACCAACAAAAAAGGGCAGGCAGCCTGCCACCATTGGGGATTTACAAGTATGATATTTTCGTCCTATAATTTCATATTTCTCTTTTTCCCTGTGGCCTTTGTCGGATATTGGGTCATCACGAGATTTTTCGGCGTAAAGTACGCAAAAATCTGGCTTGTCGCCGCGTCTCTGTTCTTCTACGCGCAGGGCAACATCCTGTTTTTACCCATCCTGGTCGGCACGCTGCTTTTTAACTACCTCATTGTGTTCTTCCTGGAGCGGGTAGAAAACCGTTCCAGGAAGGCAAAGGTCATATTACTGCTTGCGCTGGTTGAAAACCTCGGTCTGCTGTTCTACTTTAAATACTACAACTTTTTCATCGGAAACCTCAACAACGTACTCGGGACGGATTTTATTTTAAAGAGCATCATCCTGCCGCTGGGCATCTCCTTCTACACGTTCCTGATCCTCGGCTATGTCATCGACGTCTATAAGGGGCGCAGTAAGCGCAGTACATTTTTGGACTATTCGGTCTTCGTCACGTTTTTCCCCCACCTCATCGTCGGCCCTGTGAGCAGGCACGACGAATTCACCCTACAGTTGCGCGAGGAGGGCTTCGGCAGGCTGAACACCCGCAACGTCATGCTCGGCATTCTGCTCTTTTCCATCGGCTGCGCAAAGAAAATTCTGATTGCCGACCCCCTCATTACACACGCCCAGAATTTCTATAACGTCATGGGCACCGGTAACTTTTTTGAATCGTGGGGCGGCGTGATCGCGTATACCTTCGCCTACTACTTCGATTTTTCCGGGTACTGCGATATGGCGGTCGGGCTGGGGCTGCTGTTCAACATCAAGCTGCCGTTTAATTTTGAATCCCCGTATAAGGCGGTCAACTACGCGGATTTCTGGCGCAGATGGAACATTACGATCTCAATGTTTTTTAACGAGCACATTTTCAAAAATATCTTTCACTTCGGCAACAAGCTCTGGAAGCTGATTTTCGCTACGCTTGCGACCTTCCTCGTCTCCGGCATATGGCACGGCGCGGGCTGGCACTATATCATCTGGGGCCTTGCAAACGGCGTGCTTGTCTGCATCGCGAATATCATGACGATCAAGCGCAAAAAAGTCCCCGCGTGGCTCGGCTGGTTTTTCACCTTCCTGTTCACGCTCTTAACCCGCGTCCTGTTCGACAGCAACTCCATGTCGCAGGCACTGGGCGTCTTCAAGCGCCTGGCGGATATCCGGCTGCTGTTTGCAAGCGCAGGCGCGTTTTGGGGGCAGTGTGTCACTTATATACAGGGGAACGTCTGGGTTGTGATCTTGATCGTCGTCGGTGCCGCGATCTGCTTCTTTGCGCCGAACACCAAGCAGATATCGGAGCGATTCGAGCCGAAATGGTACCACGCCGTGTTTGCCGGCGCCCTGCTTACGGTCTCGCTGTTCTTCATGGGGCAAGTCTCCAACTTTCTGTATTTTCAGTTCTAGAGCGGAGGAATTCTTATGTCTGCCAAACGGTGGCTCTGTATCTTTGTCGTCAGCGCGCTCGTTGTCGCGGCGCTCTTCTCAGGCTTTAACGCCCTTGTCGACCCCTTCGGGGTATTCGGCGACAAAGTTCTGCACTGGTGGTCGTACGACATGACGCAGAATCCGCGCACGGCGAAAATCGGCTGGCTGGACGAACACCACGCGGACTACGATTCCTACATCATCGGCTCCTCTAAGACAAGCTCCATTCCAACGGAGCTCCTCAACGATTACTACAACGCCAATTTTTACAACATCCTCATGTACGGCGGCGATGTGTACGACTCGGAGATGACCGTCAAGTACATTCTGGCGCATTACGGCGCAGAAAACATTGTCATTAACCTCTCGCTCTCGGAGCTGATGGAATTCAACACCGAGGACGACCCGATCAAGGGAAACCTGCACGCGGAGGTCGACGGTTCGAGCCTGCTGGCGTTCTACAGCAAATACCTCTTTGCGCACCCGCAGTATGCCATTGACAAGCTCAAGGCCTATGCGCAGGACAGCTACCTCGTCAATGCCAACAAGGTCTTTATACCCGAGACCGGCGCATATGACAAATCACTGCGCGACGTCGAGCGAATTGGAAGCCTCGCAGACTACCTGGAAAAACACCCGGAATTTAAGGTGCGCAACCCGGCGGAAGAAACGCTCCCCGCGGCAGAGGAGTGCCTCGCGTCCATTGCGCGCATGCAGCAGATGTGTGAGGAGGCGGGCGTTTCAGCTACCTTTCTCATCTCCCCGATGTATGACGGGGAAATGGATCTCTACTGCAACGACGATCTGTTTGCATTTTTCGAGCAGCTGGCGGATATCACCGATTACTGGGATTTTTCCGGGTACCACAGTGTCTCATCCGAGCCGCGGTATTTTTACGACACCATGCACTACCGCAACAGCGTCGGCGGCATGATGCTCGCCAGAATGTTTCAGGATTCCGACGTCTATGTGCCGGATGATTTCGGCGTCTACGTAACGCGTGAAACGGTCGCGGCGCATAATGCGTCCTATTGGGGCGGTCAGACGGCGGTACGGGAAAATGATGTTGCACTTCCTGTTTTAATGTACCATAATGTAACGGAGACCTGCGAAAGCGTCTTCGACATCACGCCCGAACTGTTCCGGGCGCAGATGGCGGCCTTGCAGTCCGGCGGATATGAGACCGTAACCTTTGCGCAGGTGCTCGCGTATGCGCAATCGGGCACCCCCCTTCCGGAAAACCCCATCGTGATCTCCTTTGACGACGGGTATGAGGGAAACCTCACCCTCGCCGCGCCCATTCTGGAGGAGCTCGGTATGTGCGCTGAAATTAACGTCATCGGCGTATCCATCGGGAAGGACAGCTATAAGGACACCGGCGTCTCCATGGTACCCCATTTCGCGCTGGAGGAGGCGCTCCCGTGGGTGGAACGCGGCATCATTGAAATTGGCAGCCACAGCTATGACATGCATCAGGTCGCGGAGCGCGACGGAGAGGGGTACCGCGAGGGCGTCTATATGCTGGAGGGCGAAAACGAGGACGACTACATCGCGGCCTTCCGCGCAGACACCCAAAAGTCCGTGGATGAACTCGAGCGTGCGCTTGACACCACCGTGACGGTTTATGCATATCCCTATGGGTTTTACACCGACCTCACGGAGGTTCTGCTCTCCGAAATGGGCATTTCGGTCACCCTCACCGTCGAGGAGGGGATCAACACCGTTGTGGAAGGGCTGCCTCAGAGCCTGCGGGCCATGAAGCGGTGCAATATTTCAAGTGAAATTGCCCCGGAAGAAATTGTAGATTATTTGAAAGGCATGAGCTAACATGATGGAAGACAAAATCAGAAACTTTTTTATCGAAAAGCACAAAGCGGACGGGCTGGAGGATGACACCGACCTGTTCAAGGGCGGCATTGTGGACTCGCTGTTCGCGTTTGAGATCGTGGTTTATCTTGAGGAGACGTTTGGCGTTCGTATCCCGGATAAAGAAATCACAGAGGACAATTTCAGGACGATTCACGCAATCGCCGCTATGATCCGGCGGGTAAAAGGAGTATAGCCGTGGGAGAACTGAAGACGATCAAATGTCTTGTCTGGGATCTCGACAACACGCTCTGGGACGGCACCCTGCTTGAAGACGGCACGGTCACACTGCGCCCGGGTGTCGCCGCTGTACTCGCCGAGCTTGACCGCCGCGGCATTCTCCTGTCGATTGCGAGCAAGAACGAGCCGGAGGACGCCATGCGCAAGCTCGCGGAATTCGGCCTTGCACAGTACTTTCTCTGCCCCCAGATCGGCTGGGGCTCCAAGGCCGATTCCGTGGCGGAGATCGCGCGGCTTCTGAATCTGGGCCTCGACACCTTTGCGTTTATTGACGACCAGCCTTTTGAGCGCGAGGAGGTCGCCTTCCATCATCCGTCGGTCAGGATATACAAAGCGGAGGAGTGCCGCACACTGCCCGACCTGCCCGACTTTACGCCGCGGTTTATCACGGCGGACTCGCAGCTGCGGCGGCAGATGTATCAGGAGGATCTCCAGCGCAACGCGCAGGAGGCGCGGTTCGAAGGCAGCAAGGACGATTTTCTCCGTACACTCGACATGCGCCTCTCCCTCGCCCCGGTGAAGGACGGTGACCTGGAGCGGGTGGAAGAGCTCACCATGCGCACAAACCAGCTCAATTCCACCGGCGCTACCTACAGCTATGAGGAACTCACCGCCTTCATCACGTCGCCGGATCACCTGTTTCTGATCGCGGAGCTCACCGATAAGTTTGGCTCATACGGCAAAATCGGGCTGGTGCTCGCCGAGAAACAGGGCACGGTACTGAAAATCCAGCTCCTGCTTATGTCCTGCCGCGTAATGACGCGCGGCATTGGAAGCGCGCTGCTCGGCTGGCTCATTAATTTTGCGCAGGAAAAAGGGCTCACCCTGCAGGCCGATTTCGTCTCAACCGCGCGCAACAGGATCATGTACATCACCTATAAACTGATGCAATTTGAGGAGCTCAGCCGCGACGGCGACCGTTGCCTCCTCCAATATAACGGTGGCAGCAGAGACCTGCCCGATTATCTCAATATGCATGTCTCCATTTAGCGGCGTAAGGGTTTAATCTCAGATTGAACTATCTCTTCCTTTGCTGTCATGTCCTGTTCTCTTCCTCCTCCGGCGGCAGCCGCCGCTGGAGCACCGGTGCCCACCGGGACAGGGGGAGGCGTTGCATCGCGCCGAACACCCGCGACTTTAGCCCAGGGTACTGGCGCTCCAGCGAGGCGATCAGCTCCTTGACCTCCTGCCGCTTGGTGTGCCCATCGGCGGGACACGGATTAAACACGACTGGGAGCCGGTGCCTTGCCGCGGCGGCCTGGATCATCCCCTCTCTGCAGTAGAGCATGGGGCGAATCTGGGTGATATCCATGCGGTCAAGCCACGTCACCGGCTCAAAACAGGAGATGCGCCCTTCATAGAACAGAGAGAGGAAAAAGGTCTCGACCGCGTCATCGAAGTGGTGCCCGAGCGCGATTTTTCGGATGTCCCTCTCCTTGATCGCCTCGTGCAGCGCGCCCCGCCGCATTTTTGCGCACATGGAGCAGGGATTTTTCTCCCGCCGCAGGTCAAAGATAACGTGGTGTATCTCGGAGGGGAGAATGGTATACGGCACCCCAAGCCCCGCGCAATAGTCCGCGACGGCGGAAAAATCCATCCCCTGCCCGCCATCCACATGACCCATATCCAGTGTAAACGCCTCCACCGTAAAGGGTTTTGGATAAAACGCCCGCAGGCGCGCCAGCGCGGTGAGCAGCGTGAGGGAATCCTTCCCCCCCGATACGCCCACCGCGATCTTGTCGCCCGCGGCGATCATATCGTAATCCTCCACACAGCGGCGGACATGGCTTAAAATGTGGTTCATGGCACCCTCCGAATTTTTAAAAATGGATTTGAGTATACGCGAGCAAAATAGAGTATTCTGGCGTCTGAGCGAGATTGGAACTTCTCAATTGAAAAATTTCGTTTTCCCTGTTGACACTTTGGTTTTCTCGTATTATAATACAAAACGCTCCAATCGTCCAGATTGGGGCAACTATTCTGTTGTAGATTTCTTCCCTGCGTCAACATGGACAGGCAAGAAGAAATAACATAATCTGAAAGCAAAATTGGAGGTTTCACCATGTCCACTTTTATGGCCAATCAGGGGAATATCACCCGCAAGTGGTATATCCTCGACGCGGCTGGAAAGCCCCTGGGCAAGACTGCCACCGCCGCCGCTACCCTGCTGCGCGGTAAGCATAAGCCCACGTATACCCCGCACGCCGACTGCGGCGATTTCGTCATCATCCTCAACGCCGAGCAGGCAGTGCTCACCGGCAACAAGTTAGAGCAGAAGTATTACCGCACTCACTCCGGCTATGTCGGGGGCCTGAAGGAAACCAAGTACCGCCTGCTCATGCAGCAGAATCCGGAGCTCGCCATGCGCGTTGCGGTACGCGGCATGATGCCCCGCAACATCCTCTCCAAGGACTCGCTCACCCGCCTGCACATCTACCGCGGCGGTGAACACAAGCACGCCGCCCAAAAGCCCGAGCTTT
Source organism: Oscillospiraceae bacterium (assembly GCA_021201735.1). Lineage (GTDB taxonomy): Bacteria > Bacillota > Clostridia > Oscillospirales > Oscillospiraceae > JAJQEJ01. Next base: position 61,539 of record JAJQEJ010000062.1, read on the forward strand.
GGGCCGCCAACTAAGCAGGAGGTACATGAATTATGTATAAAAGCAAAAAACCTTACCTGTACGGTACCGGCCGCCGCAAGTGCTCGGTCGCCCGTGTGCATCTGTTTGAAAACGGCACCGGCAGCATCACCGTCAATGGCCGTGATATCGACGATTACTTCGGTCTGGAGACGCTCAAGATGATCGTGCGCCAGCCGCTCAACACCGTGGACCTGCTGGGCAAGGTTGACATTGTCGCCACCGTCACCGGCGGCGGCGTGACCGGTCAGGCCGGGGCACTGCGCCACGGCCTCAGCCGCGCGCTGCTCAGCGTCAACCCGGAATTCCGCGCCCCGCTCAAGGCCGAGGGCTTCCTCACCCGTGACCCGCGTATGAAGGAACGGAAGAAGTATGGCCTCAAAGCCGCGCGGCGCGCACCGCAGTTCTCCAAGCGCTGATTTTATCTTGTTCACAAGCCGGATGTATTGCTTCAGATGCAGTATATCCGGCTTGTCGCATTGTGCGCCGGTTCTGCTTGCGGTTGGGTTTCTCCGCGGCAGAAAGTACGCAGAAATTGATAATAATTATCATAAAGCACTTGCATAATCGAACACAAGGGCGTATACTAGGAAACATAGCGTTAGTTAATTTTTTAACAAACAGAGGTGGCATAACATGGCATTTGTAGAACTGGAAAAACAGGGCCACATCGGCGTGCTGACCGTGCGCCGTCCGGATGCCCTCAATGCCCTGAACAGCATGGTACTCGCGGATTTGGACGCGGCGGTAGAAGCCGCGGCTGGAGACCCTGATATCTATGTTGTGATACTCACCGGCGAGGGGCGCGCCTTCGTCGCGGGGGCGGATATATCCGAGATGGAGGGTCTCTCCACGGCAGGCGCAAAGCGCTTTGCCGCTTACGGCGCGGGCGTGTTCTTGAAGCTGGAGCAGATGGAAAAACCCGTCATCGCAGCGGTCAACGGCTTTGCCCTTGGCGGCGGGTGCGAGCTCGCTATGGCATGCGATATCCGCATCGCGGGCGTCAAGGCGAAATTCGGGCAGCCGGAGGTGGGCCTCGGCATACCCCCCGGCTTCGGCGGCACACAGCGCCTGCCGCGGATTGTGGGCGTATCCAAGGCGATGGAGCTGATTTTGACGGGGGACGTCATCGGCGCGGAGGAGGCAAAGGCAATCGGGCTCGTGTCGGCGGTCTACCCGCAGGAGGAGCTGATGGCGCAGGCGCTTGCCATGTCGGAGAAGATCTGCGCCAACGCCCAGATTGCCGTCTGTCAGTCCAAACGGTGTATCCGCGTGGGAATACAGACCGATATCCATACCGGGTGCGCACTGGAGACTGAGGCCTTTGGCGTGTGCTTCGGGACAGAGGACCAAAAGGAAGGCATGCGCGCGTTTCTGGAAAAACGCGCGGAAAAGCACTTCCAGAACCAATAAAGACAAGGGGGTCAATGATCATGAAAAAAATATTTGTCATCGGCAGCGGCGTGATGGGCCTGGACATCGCCCAGGTCTTTGCGCGCACGGGATACGACGTATTGGTACGCGACATTTCAAACGAAATTATTACAGCCGCGCAGACGCGGCTCTCCCGCTCGCTTGATAAGCTGGTGGGCAAGGGCAAGATGGACGACCAGCAGCGCGCCGATATCTTAGCCCACATCCGCTTCACCACCGAGCTCAAGGACGGCGCGGACTGTGACCTTGTGGTTGAGGCGATCAGCGAGGTGATGGAAACCAAGGAAAAGCTCTTTCGGGAACTGGATATGATATGTCCCAAAGAGACAATTTTCACCAGCAACACGTCCTCCATCTCCGTCAGCGCCGTCGCGGCGACCACGTCCCGCCCCGACCGCTTTATCGGCATGCACTTTTTTAACCCCGCCACCGTCATGAAGCTCGTGGAGGTCGTCCCGGGCGGACAAACGTCGGACGAGACGGTGCGCATCATCAATGAACTCGCCGTCGCAATCGGAAAAACGCCGGTTCCGGTAAAAGAGTCGCCGGGCTTTATCGTCAACCGTATCCTCATCCCGATGATCAACGAGGCGTGCGAAATTCTGGATACCGGCGTTGCCGCGGCGGCGGATATTGACACCGCCATGAAGCTCGGCGCGGGCCAGCCCATGGGGCCGCTTGCGCTGGGTGATCTGGTGGGGCTGGACGTCTGCCTTGCCATTCTGGACACCATGTTTGACGAGACCCATGACCCGAAATACCGCGCGTCGCTGCTGCTGCGCAAGATGGTGCGCACCGGCAGGCTCGGTCGCAAGTGCGGTGAGGGTTTTTATAAGTACGAATAAGGAGGAACGACGCAGTTATGGATTTTCATCTGTCCAGAGAGCATGAGATGCTCCGGAAAATGTACCGCTCCTTTGCGGAAAATGAGGTCAAACCCATTGCGGGCGAAATTGACGAGGAAGAGCGCTTCCCGATGGAGACCGTCCGCAAGATGGCAAAGCTCGGTATGATGGGCATTTACTTCCCCACAGAATACGGCGGCGCGGGCGGCGATATTCTGGCGTATGCCATGGCGGTGGAGGAGCTGAGCAAGGTCTGCGGCACGACGGGCGTCATCGTCTCGGCGCACACCTCCCTGTGCTGCGCCCCCATCTATGAAAACGGCAACGAGGCGCAGAAGCAAAAGTACCTGCCAAAGCTCTGCACCGGGGAGTGGATCGGCGCATTCGGCCTGACCGAGCCGGGCGCCGGTACCGACGCGCAGGGGCAGCAGACCACCGCCGTTGACGCGGGCGACCACTGGGTCCTGAACGGCTCCAAGATCTTCATTACAAACGCGGGGGTTGCCGACGTCTTTATCGTCATCGCCATCACAGGCACCGTCACCGACAAGCGCGGCAGGCCCACCAAGGAGATCTCCGCCTTTATCGTAGAGAAGGATTTCCCCGGCTTCTCCATCGGCAAGCACGAGAAAAAGATGGGCATACGCGGCTCGTCCACCTGCGAGCTGGTGTTCCAAAACTGTATTGTCCCCAAGGAGAACCTGCTCGGCGCGAAGGGCAAGGGCTTTTCCATCGCTATGAAAACCCTCGACGGCGGACGCATCGGCATCGCCGCGCAGGCCCTCGGTCTCGGCGAGGGCGCGATTGACGAGACCATCGCCTATACCAAAGAGCGGGTGCAGTTTGGAAAGCGCATCTCCCAGTTCCAGAACACCCAGTTTCAGCTTGCCGATATGCACACAAAGATGCAGGCGGCGCAGTATCTGGTCTATGCCGCGGCACTGAAAAAGCAGAACGGCGAGCCGTACTCCATGGACGCCGCTATGGCAAAGCTCTTTGCCTCCGAGGCGGCGAGCGACGTCACCCGCCGCTGCGTGCAGCTGTTCGGCGGCTACGGCTATACGCGCGACTACCCCGTCGAGCGCCTGATGCGCGACGCGAAAATCACCGAAATTTATGAGGGAACCAGCGAAGTGCAGCGGATGGTCGTGGCAGGCGCGCTGGAGATACGATAAGGGGGCCGAAAAGAAAATGAAAATCATTGTCTGCGTAAAGCAGGTTCCGGATACCTCCGGCGTGGTGGCGGTCAAAGAGGACGGAACCATGGACCGCGCGAAAATGGCGACCATCACCAACCCGGACGATTTAAACGCGGTGGAGGCCGCGCTTGCGATGAAGGACGCGACGGGCTGCCCCGTCACCGTCATCTCCATGGGTCCCGCGCCCGCCGAGGGGATGCTGCGCGAGCTGCTCGCGATGGGCGCGGATGAGGCGGTGCTGATTTCCGCACGGGAATTCGGCGGATCGGACACCTATGCCACCTCGCAGATTCTCGCCGCCGCCCTCCAAAAGCTGGGCATTGACGAGGAGACCATCGTCTTCTGTGGGCGGCAGGCCATCGACGGCGACACTGCGCAGGTGGGCCCGCAGATTGCCGAAAAGCTGAACCTGCCGCAGGTGACCTATGCCACGGACATTCAGGTGGACGGCAAGACAGTGACCGTCCGGCGGCAGCTGGAGGATGGGTATATGACCCTGCGGCTACAAATGCCATGCCTTATCACCTGCATCAAGGAGCTGAATACACCGCGCTACATGAGCGTGGCGGGTATTTTGGGCTGCTATGAAAAGTCGCTGCGCGTGTTTGACTATGCAACCCTCGGAGACGAGGCGCTTCTTGATCCGGACACCATTGGGCTCAAGGGCTCGCCCACCAATGTCTATAAGTCCTTTTCCCCGCCTCTGCGCGCCAAGGGTAAGATTTTAGACGGCGCGGGCAAAGAGACCTGTGAAGAACTTGCGGGCATATTGCGCGCTGAAAATCTAATTTGATGAGAGGAGAGAACGATACCATGGCTTTTGATAGCAAAGACACCGCGGCCTTTCGCGGCGTATGGGTATTCTGTGAGCAGCGCGGCGGGCAGATCATGAGCACAAGCTACCAGCTCCTCTCAGAGGGGCGGAAGCTCGCGGACGACTTGGGCGTGGACCTCTGCGGCGTGGTGCTCGGCAGCGGGATGAAAAACGAATACGTGACCGCCCTCGGCGGATACGGCGCGGACAGGGTGTTTCTGTGCGACCACCCCATGCTGGAAGACTACACCACAGACGCCTATACCAAAGCGCTCTGCGCGCTGGTGGAGGAGAAGAAGCCGGAGATTCTGCTCATCGGCGCGACCAGCATCGGGCGCGATCTCGCGCCCCGCTGCGCCGCCCGCCTGCACACCGGCCTGACTGCGGACTGCACCCATCTGGATGTGGATGTGGAGAAGTACAAGGCGTTTCTCCGAGGCACCTCCAATATCGATGTAGATAACACCAAATTTGAGGAGAACAGCAACCTCAAGATGACCCGCCCCGCCTTCGGCGGGCACCTGATGGCAACCATCATCTGCCCCCGCTTCCGCCCCCAAATGTCCACCGTGCGCCCCGGCGTGATGCAGACCCAGCCCTTTGACGAGCAGGGCGCGCAGAAGGTCGTCGTCGAGACGGTGCCCGTTACCCTCGCGCCGGAGGATCTGCATGTGGAGCTGCTGGAGATCAAAAAAGCGGCCAAGCAGATGGTCGATCTGGTCGGTGCCGATGTGGTGGTCACGGTCGGGCGCGGCATCAGCGCCGACCCCGAAAAGGGCGTCGCGCTGGCACAGGCGCTTGCAAACACCCTCGGCGGCGTGCTCGGCGCGTCCCGCGCGGTGGTTGATGAAGGGCTGGTACCCGCCGACCATCAGGTGGGACAGACGGGCAAGACCGTCCATCCGCGCATCTATATCGCCCTCGGCGTCTCCGGTGCCATTCAGCATCTCGCGGGAATGCAGGACTCTGAGTGCATCATCGCCGTCAATAAAAATCCCGACGCGCCGATTTTTGAGGTGGCGACGTACGGTATTGTGGGGGATCTGTTTCAGGTTGCGCCCATGCTCGCGGAAGCCCTGCGCACGGAGATTGCGGCGAAATAGGCTGTTGCGGGTACCCCCCATCGGCAAGAGGTACAGCCCAAGATGATATACACGGAGGAAACGCGGATGACTGAGCGGGAAACACAATACCACATTCAATGCGCCCCCGGCGATGTGGGCGGATACTGCATTCTCCCCGGCGATCCGGGGCGGTGCGAGCGGATTGCGGCCCACTTGGATGATGCCGCGCTGGTCGCGTCGAACCGCGAGTTTACCACCTACACCGGTACCCTTGCGGGTGAGAGGGTGAGTGTAGTGTCCACCGGCATCGGCGGCCCCTCCGCCGTCATTGCGATGGAGGAGCTGCACGCCATCGGCGCGCACACCTTCATTCGCGTGGGTACCTGCGGCGGAATTGACCTGAAGGTGAAAAGCGGGGACATCGTCGTGGCGACCGGCGCGGTGCGTCAGGAGGGGACGAGCCGCGCATACGCGCCGATTGCATTCCCCGCCGTAAGCGACTATCGGGTGCAGCGCGCGCTGGTGGCGGCGTGCGAACACCTCGGCAAGCCGTGGCACGCCGGGGTGGTGCAGTGCAAGGATTCCTTCTACGGGCAGCACAGCCCAGAGCGTATGCCGGTCGCCGCCGACCTGCTCCAAAAATGGGACGCGTGGAAGAAACTCGGCGTGCTGGCCTCCGAAATGGAGTCGGCGGCCCTCTTCTGCTGCGCCGCCGCGCTCGACGTGCGGTGCGGCGCGTGCTTCCACGTCATCTGGAATCAGGAGCGGCAGGCTGCGGGCCTCGACCAAACCGAAAGCCACGACACCGAAGCCGCCGTCACCGTCGGCGTGGAGGCGATGAGGCTGCTCATTGTACAGGCACAGCAATCAGGATAGCATAAAATAATAATGGGGGCTGTAGCTTTTCATGAAGCTACAGCCCCCATAACCTGTTTGTGCATGTACTGGCGATGTTCAGGAGGGGATTGCCGTGGTTGGAATCGGCGCGTAATTGTATATGTACTTTCAGGATTGGTCATGCGGGCGGCAAAGCTGTATTCACAGTCCGTTGTATAAGCCGGAAGCATGGAGGCCGCGCCATCCCGGTACAGGATCAGCCTGTATTCCCTTGCACCGTCCACTTCGTCCCAGCGGATTATCCCGTCTGTAAAGGACAAGCCCTCCGGCTGTGTGAGCTGTTCATATTCCGGATCAATCATCGTGGTGACCGCGACAGCTCCGTTGTCTTGCACCGCCGCGTTTCCAGTTTTCGCCCCAGCATCCGCGTCGATAAAGATGATATCAGTCGGCACAGATACCTCAGCACTTGCTATGCCGGCGTTTGCGGCAGTCAGTCCTTCGGTGAGGATGGTTAAGCCGTCAAAATTAACCTGCCGGACATCCGCCGCCGTAACGCCGGTGACGGTGAGCCCGTCATCCCCCATTTGTATGTCCGCGCCGCCCGCTTCCATGCTGCCGCTGAGCTGTAACGACTGGAATTCAGTGGCGAGCTGCTTGTCAAACGAGAATTCAGCAGAAAAGTCCGTTCCTTCTTCTGCCTCAAGCACCACCTGGCACGCAGAGACGTCTGTATCAGACACTGTAATCACAGCGGTAACGTTTGGCTGTATCTCCACGTCTACGGAGGCAAAATCGTCGGCAAGGCTGACCGTCAACACAGAATCTTTTGTATTTGTAATGGTATAGGTATCCTCCGGCAGCAGGAAAAACGAGCCGTCAGCGCTATGATCCGCAGGCAGGAAATCAAACACGCGCGCATTTTCTATCTCCGTATCCATCCCGCCATTTGTCAGCGTGGCGGTGTCGCCATTGGAGGCGGTCAAAACCAGCGAATCAATGCTCTCATTTTCCATACCGATATAGACAAGCAGTGAACTGTCTGCGGTTGCCGCCGTTGTTTGGTTGATTTCGCGCAGCTCCCACAGTGTCATCATATCGTCCAGCGTGAGGTAGTAGAATTGGTAATATTCTTTGCCAAGCGCCTGATAGTTCGCCTGAATATTGGCCCAGTCTGCCGGATCACTTCCGGTTCCTGTTTTTGTTATTTGCACGGAGGCCTCGTCACCATTTGGGTCATGCACCTGAATGGTGACGGTTCCGTCTGCTTCCACCGAATATCCGGTTACAAACAGGGCATGGGCTGCATAGCCCGCTCCGCTTATACTTAATACAACCGGATTGGTGTGATCCGTTTGATACGCCTCTACCGCGTCAAAAAATTCCACCCAGTTTGCGTCGTTGTTGCAATTATGCATAAGGTTTTTAATTTCTTGCGCTAAATGTAAGACGGTAATCATATCACGCATACTCAGTCCGTCAGCCGCCGCGCTGCTTTCCTCCGGCTGCACGTCGCTTGGAACGGTATACGACCGGTAGTCGGAAAAGCCAGCGGCAGTAATCCCGCTTTTCCACGGCTGCCCCACCATGGCGGTTGCAATACATAGCCCGTAGCAATGGCCTCCTACAACATAGTCCTCACCTATATCCATTTCAAACTTTTCATAAATACGATCAGTTTTATCCTTTCCAAGTAAAGTGGTGATAAAATCATAGGTGTATGTATCACCATAGTTGTGATTTCCTGTCAAGCTTGTCGTATCTGAGGAACCATTGACAAGATACTCATCTGTGCCATTTTCGACAAAATATACCCGAATCGCAATGTCGCTGCCCACCGCGCTAAACGGTATGGTACTCGCCTGCATCTGATAGCCCAAATAGGTGTATTCCTCTTCTTCTGAGCCGTCGTCGACGACATAATAGCTGATAAACGCGTCCTCCTGCGCCTGAAGCGCAATGCTTGCCGATTCCTGCTCCCCCACGCGTACCACACCGGACGCGTTGCCGTGAATGGTGCGTCCCAAAACAGTTGCGGAGCCGCTGCCGTACAGTTTGATGGATACGGTGTGTCCTTCCGCGGTGCCGGGAAGGACATATTGAAACAGCGTCGCGAGCATTCTGGCCATCTGTGCCCTTGTGACAGACCCGCCCGGCTCCAGCCTGACCGCGCTGGTACCGCTGATGATGCCGGCGCCGACGGCCCACTTCATACCGTCCTCCGCCCAGGAAGACACTGCCTCCGCGTCCGCATATGATGACAGGCTTCCCTGCTCCGTCAATGACCAGTTGCCGGTATATATTGCAGAGACAAAGCAGTATAACATATCACATGCCTGCTCGCGCGTGACAATACCTTCCGGCTGGAAAAGGCCGCCGCCCACGCCGTCCGCAATTCCCTGCTCTGTCGCCCACATGACCGCGTCATAGTAATCGCTCGTAGCTGCGACGTCAGAGAACGCAGTTTTCTTTTCCGCTGCCGGTTCGCCCTGCGTACGGTGGAGGATCGTGACCAGCATGGCTCTGTTCATCTCGACCTCCGGGCCAAACAGTGTGCTTGTCATGCCGGTCATGAGTCCGTTGCTGTACACGTACTCAATGTCACTTCTGGCCCAGTGTGCGCTGTCCACGTCTGTAAAGGGAAAGGTACTGCTTACGGGGGTAGTGGAAATGCTGGTTTGTCCCATATCGTCCCAGCCCTCTTTGACCGCGGTGGCCCAGAAGTATACCGGCCTTTCTGTCAGATTACGGCCTGAAACATCAAAGGAAAGCTCCGTGCCGTCATATAGATATTGGGGTGTATTGTCATAAGGCATGGCGATGTTGGAGGTATAGTAAATGGATGCCCCTTCGGTCGTGCACGCAAAGCTTACATAAAGTGTATTCTCGTCTTCACTCAATCTGGTTGTGACGGTCGGGGCAGCCACGGTGCCCTCAGATGGAATGTCGGCGCCATTTTCCATGTCAAAGCTGATATTGTGAATCCATTTGTAGTAGTCAAGGCACGAGGCAGTTCCATTCATCAGCGTGTCCTCCGACTGCGGCAGGCAAAAACGCAACGCGGAGGCACCGTCTAACTGGTCGGACAGGCTGCCGGCCGCGATACTGCCATTGACTTCAATTGCCCCTGCAACATTCACTTCATAACTGTTTGAAAGACCGGCTGCTGTCCGTCCGGAATAAGAACAGGTTGCCAGAATGGGAACGGCAGGCTGTCCCATCTCCAATACCGCCAGCTTTTCATTGTAATATGGAGCGTTGTAGGGCAGTCCAGATGTGCTTTTTGAGTTTTCCACACCCCTATGTGTGCTTGTGGAGCGTCCCGACTGGGTATTTACCGGAGCCGCTTTTGGCTTGTCGGATCGCTACTTCATATACCCTACTACCATCCATGTCAGCGACGCGCTGGGCCGTAGCATGGTGTTTGAGGGGATGGACGTAGTCTCCTCCACCATGGATGAGGCCGATTTTTATGATACCGGCCCTTCCGGTCCTCAACGTAGAGAAATTTATGTGAATCCCGGCAGCTATACCTTTACCCTGTCCGAGAAGGAGAGCGGGCTAAATAACGAAATGCATCTTTGCGCATATTTGAATGATATGCGCCTTCAATGGTACGCCAGCGAATTATCCGATTCCGATTCTGTGACCTTTGCGGCAGAAGGGGATGAATTTAGATCCATTATCATCAAAAGCGAACATACAGATAAGAATTTCTGTGTAAAACTATATTCGTATACCCCGGAAGGTACAGTGGATTATGATATTGAGCTTGCTTTTGAAATGCGTGATACGTGCTCCACTGTCACCAAGGTGGAGGGCGGTACAACACTGGAGGGGGCCGTACGCTACACTCTGACGCTTGCGAAACACTCTGAAAATGTCATAGCATACGCCCCGGTGGAGATAGGGTATGCTAAAATCTACCTCGATGAACGCACGGAAGACGTCACCTTCCTCACCTATGCCGATGTGCCGGAAGACGCGTGGTACTACGACACGGTATACGACATGAAGGAACTGGGCCTGATGACCGGCACTTCCAGCCGGGACTTTTCCCCGCAGGAGCATCTCTCGCGCGGGATGTTCCTGACTGTGCTGCAGCGCATGGGCGGATTGCCGGACGCATCTGTAAATCACAGCTTCCCCGACGTGTCCGCTCAGAAATATTACAGCGACGCCGTCTCCTGGGGCGTGGCGCACGGGCTTGTTGCGGGCTACAGCGATACCTCCTTCGCCCCGGAAGACCCGGTCACCCGAGAGCAGCTGGCGGTGATTCTGGTACGCTATCTTGAGGCGCGCGGCATTGCGCCGGAGACGGTCACAGACATTGCGGCGGATACCTTTTCGGACTATGATGAGATTTCAGCGGACGCAAGGGCCGCGGTGGGCAACGCCGTGCAATGGGGACTGCTTTCCGGACGGGCCGACAACCGGCTGAACCCGCAGGACCCGGCCACCCGTGCCGAAACAGCGGTCGTCCTGCAAAGGCTTCTGGTGCTTACAGGTGATGTTGTACTGTAGGGCTTTGTATCACGATACCTGTGCGCCTGTCTTTTATAAAAGCAAAGCCGAAACGCTGCAAAGTGCAGCGTTTCGGCTCAGCCTGTCAAAGAACGGCTGCTTTCATCAGGCGAAAGCAGCCGTTCTTGTG
>JAJQEJ010000074.1 GCA_021201735.1 Oscillospiraceae bacterium
TCCCTATTATACCACAAAAACCTCGCCATTGGCGAGGTTTTTTGACAGGCTGAGCCGAAACGCTGCAAAGTGCAGCGTTTCGGCTTTTACATTATTATGTTATATTGATTTCTCCGGTATCGTCTCCACACTGCGCAGGAGTGTGACCGGTATCGTCTCCCCCGCGCGCGGGGCGGATTCTCCCGGCTTTACGGGGATTGTCATGTAGTAGCCGTTCGCGGACATGAGCCTGCCGAAGGGGGCGGCGTTCGGGCCGTGGGGGGCGAGGGGGGTGGCATAGTAGATGCCGTCCACACCGCGCGCAACCTCCATACGGATGAATTTGGAAACCTCGTCGGCGTTGACGTCCGCGGTCAGCACTGCCTGTACACTGGGGCGCTGGGGCGTTGGAATACCAAGCGCGCGCGCAACTACGGGGCGCACAATCCATTCCAGACCGTGGAGCGCGGCGATGGCGGGGCCGGAGATGTTGAGCACCGGCTTATTCTGTATGATTGCCGCGCCGAGGGGGCGGCCGGGGACGGCAGCCACGCCGTGAAAGAGCAGGTTCCCGCTCTCCTCCAGCAGATGACCGCAATAATCCTCATCTCCCATGGAGGTGCCCGCATTCAAGATGACGATATCCGTCTCCTCCAGCAGTGCAGACAGGGTCTGCCGCAGGGCGTCTGGGTCATCTATCAGGATGGGGCGCAGTACCGGCTCCGCGCCCATTTCGCGCAGCAAAATCTCCGCCATCACGCTGTTGGTGTCGTAATTTTTCCCGCGCGTGATTGGGGTACCGGGCGCGACAAGCTCGGTACCCGTCGGGACAAATGCGACGCGGGGGCGGCGGACGACCGTTACGCGCGCATAGCCGCCCTTGCCAATGGCGGCTATGTCGGACGCGTTGAGGACAGTGCCCCGCGCCGCGAGCAGTTCGCCTGATTTGACCTGACTGCCGGACGGGTGCACATTCGACCCGCGCCGAAAGACCGTCCCTGGGGCAAATACAAGTCCGCCCTCCGGCAGGATCGTCACCTCTTCAATGGGTATCACCGTGTCGTATGCGTCGGGAAAATCATCCCCTGTGTCGGCGCGGACATACTCCGCGCCTATGCGCCATTGGGTGGTGTCGGGTACGCCGTGTTCCACAAGATGGTAGGGGAAAGCCACGCCGTCCATCGCGGAGGCGCGCACAAGGGGGATGTTATACTGCGCGCGCGGCTCCTCTGCCAGCACGCGTCCGGCGGCCTCGGCGAGCGGTACCGTTTCGGTTTGCAATTCCGGCGTCCACGCGGCAAAGAGCCGCGCAAGGGCCTCCTCTTTGGTCGTGAGTTTTGAGATGTCCAATTTCATTTTGACGATCCTTTCTCTGTGTCATTTGAGTGGATGCTCCGAAAAGGGGATTTTCGAAAATATTTTATCCAGCCGCGGGAGGAGAAACCAGGTGCAAAGCCCCGTAAAAAGCCCGGTTGCAAGTCCGCTGACGAGCAAAACCGGAAAGAGTGCGAGCACGGCGAAGGATTTCGCCACCACGCAGGCGGCGAGCAGCTGGCCGATGTTGTGAAAGACCGCGCCGACCATGCTGCAAAGCCAGACATTTTTCATCACCACAGGCCGCAGCAACGAGCACACGCCGATGCACAAAAGCCCGCCCGCGAGGCTGAATGGCAGTGTCTGTAACATCCCTGTGACGATTGCACCGAGCATCACCCGCACAAGCAGCACGGCGAGCGCCTCCCGCCTGCCGCAGCGGTAGAGGGTAAAGAGGGTGACGATATTGGCAAGCCCCAGCTTCACGCCGGGGTAGATAGATGGAATCTGCGCTTCTATCACAAAAATCACAAGGGCGATGCCGCTGAGCATGGCGAGCACCACAAGGCGCTTGGTCTGCCCCGCCCCCTTCATGCCCCGCTCACCACGTCGATTGCCGCGTCCGGATCATGTTCAAAGGAGATGACGAGCCGGTGCGGCAGGCACACGATGGGGGAAGCACCCTTCCCCCTCCAGTCGTTTGAGACGCAGATCTGATCCGGGCAGTTCGCGTCGGAGACACGGATGGCCCCCGGCTTTACCTCCACAGTGTTCTCCCACGCGCCGTCCGTGATGGTGAAGGAATATGGCGTCTCCACCGTGTCAAGGTCAATGCGCCGCAGCACCACGCCGTCCTGCGTGATGCAGGCAACGGAGCCGCCGGAATAGTACGCACGGGCAAAAAACGCCCCCACGCAGACGGCGGCGATCAGGCAGATAGGCAGAATGATGCGGATACGGGCGTTTATGCGCATGCGGCAACCTCCGTGGCGATTGTATCGCATCTGCCGGCCATATGGCGGCGGATATGTCTGCACCATTATAGCACGCGCGGGGCGCAGATTGCAACCAATGTACATTTTTCACGCTCCATAGAGCACGGAACAAAAAAACACCCGCACACTCTTGTTTTTATACTGTCCGGTAGTATATAATAGAAGAAATTTCGCGTGGGGGAAAATCCCACGCAAAGACAGGAGGATATCGGGCATGACAAAGCTGCTTTCGCTTTTAGAAGACGACTGCACCCTTACAACAGCACAGCTGGCTTCCATGACAAATATGACGGAGGAGGAAGTCAAGGCGGCGGTCGCGCAGTATGAAGAGCAGAAGATTATCCTCGGCTACAAGGCGATGATCGACTGGGACAGAACGGAGCGCAACGCCGTCACGGCACTCATCGAGGTAAAGGTGACCCCGCAGCGCGGCGAGGGCTTTGACCGGATTGCCGAGCGCATTTATCAGTACGACGAGGTGGAGAGCGTATATCTCATGTCCGGCTCGTTTGACCTGACCGTCATTATATCGGGGCACAGCCTGCGCGAGATCGCGGAGTTTGTCGGGCAGCGCCTCGCGCCGCTGGAGGATGTCACCGGCACAGCGACCCATTTTATCCTGCGCAAATACAAGGAGAAGCACCTTATCTTTGCAAAGCAGGAGCCGCAGGAAAGGGAGTGGATCTTTGTATGAGCATGGATTATTCATCGGTTTTATCGAATCGCATTCAGGAAATACAGCCCTCCGGCATCCGCCGGTTTTTTGATATTCTGGAGGAGATGAAGGATACCATCTCCCTCGGCGTGGGCGAGCCGGATTTTGTTACCCCGTGGCACATCCGGGACGCGGGCATCTACTCGCTCGAAAAGGGCTTTACGCGCTACACCTCCAACGCGGGCACGGCGGAGCTGCGCCGTGAAATCTCCGCCTATATGAGCAGACGCTTCCATCTGCAATATGACCATGCAAAGCAGATTGTCGTCACGGTCGGCGGGAGTGAGGGGATTGACCTTGCCATCCGCTGCCTCGTAAACCCCGGCGACGAGGTGATTATCCCCGTCCCCTCCTTCGTGTGCTACGCGCCGCTGGTTTCCATGGCGGGCGGCACACCGGTGCTCGTCAGTACCAGGGTGGAAAACGAATTCCGCCTCACGGCGCAGGAGGTGCGGGACGCCATTACGCCGAAAACAAAGCTCCTTGTGCTTCCTTTCCCCAACAACCCCACGGGCGCCATCCTGCGGCAGGAGGATTTGGAGGAGATCGCAGAGGTGCTGCGCGGCACGAATATTCTGGTGCTTTCCGACGAGATTTATGCCGAGCTTACTTACGGGCAAAAGCACGTCTCCATCGCGAACATCCCCGACATGTACGAGCGCACCATTGTCGTCAACGGCTTTTCCAAGGCGTTTGCCATGACCGGCTGGCGACTCGGCTTCCTCTGCGCCCCGGCGGCGCTGATGGAGCAGATGCTCAAGCTGCACCAGTTCGGCATCATGTGCGCCCCCACCACCAGCCAGTACGCCGCCATTGAGGCGCTGCGCAACGGCGACAGGGACATCGAATCCATGCGCGACGAGTATGACGGACGCCGCCTCTATCTGGTGGAAGGGCTGCGCCGCATCGGCGTGCCGTGCTTCGAGCCGAAGGGTGCGTTCTACGTCTTCCCTGACATCCGCGCGACAGGGCTTACGTCAGACGATTTCTGCGAGCAGCTGCTCCTGCAGGAGAAGGTCGCCGTGATCTCCGGCACAGCCTTCAGCCCCGCCGGGGAGGGCTTTGTCCGCTGCTGCTACGCCACCGGCATGAAGGATCTGGGCGAGGCGCTCACCCGCATTGATCACTTCCTGCAAAACCTCCCCAAAAAGCAGCCGCAGGGGGTGGCGCTATGAAATATATCCTGCTCATCGGCGACGGAATGGCGGACAACCCGGTTCCGGAGCTGGAAGGCAAAACCCCTTTACAGTATGTTCCCCTGCCTCACATTGACGCCCTCGCCACAAAGGGTGAGGTGGGCAATGTCAAAAACTGCCCTGACGGACTGCCGCCGGGGAGCGACACCGCCATTTTATCTATCTTCGGCAGTAACCCTAACGTCTGCTATACGGGGCGTTCCCCGCTTGAGGCGGCGGCGTCCGGCATCACCCTCTCCCCCGGCGACGTCTCCTATCGCTGCAATATGGTGACGCTGGAGGACGGCAAAAAGCCCTTTGAGGAAAAGAAAATTCTCTCCCATTCCGGCGGCTCCATTGAGGGGGATGAGTCCATGGCGCTGGTGCGCGACCTGTTTGCGGAGCCTTCCTTTGCCGCTGCGGCCGCACAGGCGGGGATGAAGGTCTATCCCGCCCCCTCCTTCCGCCATATCGCGGTGCAGGCCAATGCCGATACCAAGGGCATTTCCCTCATCCCGCCCCACGACTATCTGGGTGAAGTGATCGGCCCCATCCTCCCCTCAGGCAACGATAACGCGAAAGCGCTGCGGCATCTGATGGAACTCTCTCACGGGTATCTGGACGCCCACCCGATCAATGTCCGCCGCCGCGCTGCGGGAAAGCTTCCTGCCAACTGCGTCTGGTTCTGGGCGGAGGGCTCCGCCGTGGCGCTTGCGTCCTTTCCGGAAAAATACCACAAGCGCGGCGTGGTCATCTCTGCCGTCCCGCTCTGCCACGGCATTGCCCGCCTCTCCGGGCTGGACGTTGTCGAGGTGGAGGGCGCGACCGGCGAGCTCGATACAAACTACGAGGGCAAGGTACAGGCGGCGGTGGACGCCCTCAAAGCGGGCTATGACTTCGCCGCCATCCATGTGGAAGCACCCGACGAGTGCACCCACAACGGCGATTTAAAGGGAAAGCTGCAGGCCATCGCGTGGCTCGACAGCCGGGTGATCGCCCCTCTGACCGAAGCCATGGCGGGGGAGGACTACCGCCTGCTCATCCTCTCCGACCATAAGACCCTCACGTCGACGCGCGGGCACGACGGGGAGCCCGTCCCCTTCCTGCTCTACGACAGCAGGAAGGACACCGGCTCCGGTGCACAGTATGATGAGGAATACGGACAGCGCGGGCGTACCCTTGCCGACGGCGCATCCACCCTGATGCCCCTGCTGTTTGAAGAATAAATTTTGGAGGTAGCGCTTATGTCAACCGAGTCCAAAGAACCCAACTCCCCGGCGTTTTTGCCTGCGGATATCCTGCTCCCGCAGAACTGCAATCTGACCAAGTGGGCGGTCATCGCCTGTGACCAGTACACCTCACAGCCGGAATACTGGCAGCGGGTGGAAAACTATGTGGGCGAGTCCCCCTCCACCCTGCGCATGATTCTTCCCGAGAGCTGTCTGGACGGCCCGAATGTGGAAACCGATATCCTCTCCATCAACGAGACCATGGGCCGCTATCTGCATGAGGAGCGCTTCCGCACCCTATCCGATTGTTTTATCTATGTGGAGCGGCAGTTTAAGCGCGGCGTCACGCGCCGTGGGCTGATCGGTATGATTGATCTGGAGCAGTACGACTATGAGCCCGGCTCGGACGCCAAGGTGCGCGCGAGTGAGAACACCGTCCTCTCCCGCATCCCGCCCCGCGTAGCCGTGCGCAAAAACGCCCCGCTCGAGCTGCCGCACATCCTGCTGCTTATTGACGACCCGGATATGACGGTGATCTCCCCCCTCGCGCAGGAGAAAAAGGAGATGGAGCAGGTCTACGACTTTGCCCTGATGGAAAACGGCGGCGACCTCTGCGGCTGGAAGGTCAGCGGCGCGCAGGCCGAGCGCGTGCAGCAGGCGCTCGCGGCGCTCGCGGACCCCGCGGCGTTTCAGTCCCGCTATGGCGTGACCGATAAGCCGGTGCTCCAGTTTGTGGTGGGCGACGGCAACCACTCCCTCGCGACCGCCAAGGAGTGCTACGAGCGGCAAAAGCGCACCACACCGGAGGATCAGTGGGCGGACCTTCCCTCCCGTTACGCGCTTGTGGAGGTGACAAACCTTCATGACGAATCCCTCGAGTTTGAGCCAATCCACCGGCTCATCTCCGGCGTTGTTGACCCCGAAACCATGCTCTCCGCCCTGCTGTACTATTTTAAAGGTGCGGCGAAGGGCGGCTCCAAAGGGCATATCCTCCGCTATGTCCATCTCGGCGGCTCGGCGAGCATTGCGGTGCCCGAGCCCACCGCGCAGCTTGAGGTGGGGACGCTACAGGAGTTTCTGGAGTACTACACCACCACCCACGGCGGGAAAATCGACTACATCCACGGAGAGGATACCCTGCGCGAGCTTATCCAGCAGCCGGGTACCGTCGGTTTCATCCTGCCCACCATCTCCAAGGATCAGCTCTTTCAAACCGTCATCCACGACGGCGTGCTCCCCTGCAAGACCTTCTCCATGGGGACGGCGGACGAAAAGCGCTTTTATCTGGAGGCGCGGAAAATACGATGACCGTTTCCGCCCCCGCCAAAATCAACCTCACGCTGGATATCCTGCGCCGCAGGGAGGACGGGTATCATGAGATGCAGATGGTCATGCAGACGGTCTCTCTTGCCGACGAGCTGACCATTGACCGCGACAGTACTACGGGCGACGGCGCGCCGCGCGTGTCCACCAACCGCTCCTATCTGCCGAGCGACGGCAATAATCTCGCCGCCGCCGCCGTGCGCGCCTTTGCGCAGGCGACGGGGATTCCGGTGGGCGGCTGCATCATCCACATTGAAAAGCGCATTCCCGTCTGCGCGGGGCTCGCGGGCGGGAGCAGTGACGCCGCGGCGGTGCTGCATGCCCTCAACACCCTCACAGGTGCTGGCTATTCCAAGGCACAGCTCGCCGAAATCGGGCGGGGTGTCGGTGCCGACGTCCCCTACTGCGTCTGGGGCGGCACCGCCCTTGCAGAAGGGCTCGGCGAACGCATCACGCCGCTAAACACCCTTCCCCCGTGCTTTGTGGTACTTTCAAAGCCCGATTTCCCCATCTCCACGCCGGAGCTATTCGCGCAGATTGACTGCACCCGCATCCGCTGCCGCCCCGATACTGCAGGCTTTCTCACAGCGCTGGGGCAGGGCGACCTGTACGGCGCGGCGCGGCGCATGTATAACGTCTTTGAAGACGTCCTCACCGACCGCCGGGGGGCGGAGAT
Organism: Oscillospiraceae bacterium; assembly: GCA_021201735.1. Taxonomy (GTDB): domain Bacteria; phylum Bacillota; class Clostridia; order Oscillospirales; family Oscillospiraceae; genus JAJQEJ01. The sequence goes on from JAJQEJ010000074.1 coordinate 7,407, forward strand.
ACAGGAGCGCAAGCACATCCTCATTGAGCACGGGAGCATCGGCGCATCCATGAGCGGCACAGGCCCGAGCGTATTCGGCCTGTTCGACCGGGAGGACGCCGCGCAGGCGGCATTTAGGGCGCTACAGGGGCGCAGTGGAGAGACCTTTTTTTGCCGTACAATTTGAATTTGCTGTTTAAAGCGTGGCGTCACCGTCCATACTGTAGTTATCTACATAGGACGGTGATGTTTATGTTATTGAACTTAAAAACCCCAAGCAGAAAATTACGCCGCTGGGAGCTTGCCCTCCTACTCGGCGTCGCCATTGCCGCGCTGGTCGGCGCATGGCTGGACGGGCAGCAGGCGGTGCTCGCGCAGGAGGTTATCCGCCTGCACGTCATTGCAAACTCCGACACGGAGGCAGATCAGGCCTTAAAGCTCAAGGTGCGTGACCGCGTGCTGGAGGAGGCGGAGGGGGTGTTTCCCGAAAACGGGGATATTGAGGAGACCGCGCAGGCGATTATTCAGGACCTCCCCCGCCTCGCCGCGGTGGGCGCGCAGGTGGTGGCGCAGGAGGGGTATGACTACAACGTCAAGGTCAGTCTGGAGCCGCAGGTCTGGTTCCCCACCAAGTACTATGAGGACTTCGCCCTGCCCGCCGGGAACTACAGGGCGCTGCGCGTCACCATCGGCGAGGGGGAAGGGCAAAACTGGTGGTGCGTGGTCTTCCCGCCGCTCTGCCTCGGCTCCGTCAGTGAGAGCACCGAGGAAACCGCCGCCGCCGCAGGGATGGACAGTGACCAGATCGCCCTCATGACCGGCGAAAACGAGGGCTATGTGGTCAAATTCAAGGCGCTGGAGATCTATAACAGCATCAAAGAGGCGCTATCGTAGAAAATAGGAGGGTAAATTATGCAGCTATTCGGAAACAGCCATTTAAAGGGTACCGTCATGGAGATTACCCGGCAAAATGCCAGCGCCGCCGTGGCGCTCAACGTCGGGGCCGGGAATGTGATCAACATTACCGTTTCCTCCGCAGAGCTGGAGGCGCTCGGCCTAGAGGTCGGCTCCACCGCATATGCCGCCGTCGGCTCGGTCATCCTCACTACGGAGGGGTAGCCGCGCAATCCAAAAGCGCCGCATCGTGTCCCGCAAAGGGGCGCGGTGCGGCGCTTGTTCGGTTTTAGCCACTGACGATCAGAGAATAAATATTCAGGCTTTTCTATTCATCTTTGTTATGCTACAATTACCTTAGTCGAATCATGCGACGGAGGAAATGACATGCAAAAGACAGTATTTTCAAATAGAAGCAGAGCATTCTTTTTGCTCACCGCAATTGTAGTTGCCTGCGCGCTCGCTCTGTTCATTTTATCCCTCTTAGATATTTTCCCCACCAATCAGTATTTCAGGTCAGGCATCATTGCACCTTTGGCTACCGCTTTATTTTGTGTGTCTATGATTGTCGTACTCAGGCATCGGTTTCGCAAGAAAGCAGTGCAGAATGGCGTGACAATCCTTTTAACGCTGTTGGCAGTGCTTTTTGGTGCGCTTTGCGCCCTCTCCATTTGGAGTACATCTGTTTTTGGTTCCACGTTTCATACTTATACATCCCCAAATGGTGAAAGAAAGATCGTTCTTGAGACAGCGACAAGCATGTTCGAACACTATTATACTGCATACCCAATTGTATTCCCGGGATTCTACCGCTTGCAGGGCAGCGGGTATATCTATCTGGGCGAAAGTACCGGGACTGCAACTATAGTGTGGGAAGAGGATAAGGCGATTATCACGATGGAACCGTTTAACAGTACCATGTGGACAGGGATTCCGGAAGAGGAAAGGCCAAGCATTATAGTTGATTTTGAAAACCCAAAACCATGGTCTCCTATTGCACCGTGAGGCCTTCCGGTAATGGGTTTTTATGTAGCTGTATCCTTAGTCGTAAGTCTACTGGCACAATTCGACATAATGAACTTATTTTACATTTATTTGTATACATTTCCCAATAAATCTGCTATAATATCATCGTAGCCACCACCTGGACAATCCTGTAAGGAGGGTGATTACGATGAAATCAGGGCAAAAGCAAAAGACACATGTACGCATGGCAATGAAGAAGGCTGGAGTTATATGCTTGGCTTTGTTGGTGACAGCTTCTATGCTGCTCGTGCCGGCTTTCGCGTCCCCTGTCAATGCACTGTCCATTGAGGTGAGCACCTGGGATGATCTGAAGCAGGCTGTGGAAGGAACCGATGATGTGGCAATCATCATCGCCGCCGATATTCCGTTCAAGGGCGTGCTGAATGTCAGTGATCATGCGGTCACCATATCGTCACAGGGGAACGCAAAAACGCTGACATCTGCGAATGCGCGTCATTTCAATGTCTCCGGAACGGATGCCGCATTGATGCTAAGCGATGTGATTCTGGACGGTACCGACCAAACCATGGGCGGTATCTCGATCACCGGCGGTGCGACGCTGGAACTGAATACAGGGGCCGTGATCCAAAACTGCAAATCGGACGTAGCGACAGGATACGGCGGAGGTGTCTATTCTTCCAGTTCCATCGTTACGATTGACGGCGCTACGATCACCGGCAACTATGCGTACCGTCTCGGCGGCGGAATCTATGCATCCGCAAATTCGTTTGTCACCATGGAGGCAGGAACAATCTCCCAGAACAAGGCATCCTCCGGCGGCGGCGGTATTGCCATTAGTCGCGCCGCATTAACCATGAACGGCGGGTGGATTACTGAAAACGAAGCATGGGATGCTGAGTATCCGCGTAACTCTACGGATAGTCGGATGTACGGTCATGGAGGCGGAGTGTATGCAGCTTATGATTCGAATTTTTCCCTAAACGACGGTGTCATATCCTACAATAAAAGTTCTTATACCGGCGGCGGCGTCTTTGTCGGCACCTCACAGCTATTAAGTTACCCCAGCGATCTCGACGACAGCTCTGTCTTCGCTATGAACGGCGGGCTGATTACCAAAAACGAAACAATGTATGCGGGCGGCGGCGTTTGCGTACGCGGCAATGGTACTGAATTTTCTATGAACCACGGCACGGTTTCAAATAACCTCTCCAATTATTATATGTATTCTGACGGTGGCATAGACGGTGGATATGGCGGCGGAATCTATGTCATATCCGGCACATGCAACATGGGTTCTGAGGGAAATGCAAACGCAAATCCGGTGATTACAGGCAACACCGCATATCGACAAGGCGGCGGGGTATATGTTATCTCATATTCGAATTATATCGTACAGGATCAGAGCATATTTAATTTATACCGTGGTGAAATCACTTCCAATACAGCAGGCGCACACGGCGGCGGAGTCGTGCTCTTCGCCTCTACGATAAATATGTACGACGGACTGATTGCCAAGAACACGGCCGACGACTATGGCGGCGGCGTTTGCCTTTTGCTTTATGGCGATACCAGAGGCTCACAACTGAACATGTCCGGCGGCAGCATCACCGAAAATGCCGTTACATCCGCCCAGGGCCGCGGCGGCGGGGTTTATCTGGGTGTGTCTCCTGTTCTGGGCGGGCTGGCAACCAGTGTGCTTCTCTGCGACGGCGGGGACATCAGCAACAACACCTCAGGGAACAACGGCGGGGGCATATATGTCATTGATACTGCCACCGTGACATTAACCAACCAGAGCACACTGACGGGCAATACGGCGGCCAACGAGGGCGGCGGCATCTACTCCGAGGTCTTTACCGGATTCGATGCAAACGCGCAGACGGGCGACTATACGCAGGTGACGGATACGGATTACGGCAACCTAAACATTGATGACACGGTTACCTTCTACGGAAATAAGGCACCATATGCCTATCCGCCGCCCTCTTTGGCGGAGGATATGACACACCTGCAATATGCCGCGTCAAGCATCCATCTCATCGCCACAGGGTATGTGCCGCTGCTGAACAACTATGATATCAACTATGCCGTACCCCCCGCTTATGATACCTACGATGTGACCTATTATCCGAACGGCGGTACCGGGACGGACTATACAGACGCGGATATCATTGCAGGCACGGCACACACGGTGCTTGATCCTGCGGATGACAATTTAGCGTATACGTGGAGCGGCTACACCTTCCTGGGATGGGATACGGACGCGGCCGCCACGAGCGCGACCTATCAGGCGGGCGACAGCATTGACGACACCCTTGCGAAAGATGGCGTCATCAGCCTCTATGCGATTTGGAGTCGCAATCCCACCGTCGGAGGCGGGGGCGGCAGCACTGCCAGATACGTCGTGTACTATACGGCGGGCACCGGGGTAACCGACGCAGCGGACATACCCGTCACGTCTGCATCCATGGTTGCCAGAACGTCCTATACCGTAGCAGGCGCAGACCCGGCCCCGACCCGGCCGGATTATACCTTTACAGGCTGGACCGTGACCACAGATTCCTCCAAAACGCTCGAAACGCAATACCTCCCCGGCGACGTATTCCGTATGCCGTCCAACAACGTGACCTTAACGGCGATATGGGCCGATAGCGGCATTGCGCTCAATAAGACCGACCACATCGCCTATATCATCGGGTACGATGACGGCACGGTCAGACCAGAGGGGAATATCACAAGAGCGGAGTCTGCAACCATCCTCTTCCGGCTTTTAACAGACAACTCCCGTGACCAATACCGGTCTGCCGACAACGCGTTTACAGACGCCGATAGCGGAACGTGGTATAACAACGCGGTCAGTACCCTTAGCAGCGCGGGCATCGTAACCGGATACCCGGACGGCTCCTTCCGGCCAAATGCATTCATCACCAGAGCGGAATATGCGGCCCTGATCGCAAGGTTTGATACAGGTGGCAGCGCGGTGACGACCTTTACTGATATCAGCGCCCACTGGGCACAGGATGATATTGAGCGGGTCGCCGCGCGCGGCTGGATAGAGGGATACCCGGACGGATCTTTCCGCCCCGACGCGTACATCACAAGGGCGGAGGTCATGGTACTCATCAACAGAGTGCTTGACAGGGTACCGGAGGACACCGGTGACCTACTAAGCGGCATGACCACATGGCCCGACAATATGGATCAGACCAGCTGGTACTATCTCGCGGTGCAGGAGGCCACAAACTCGCACCTGTATGAAAGGAAATCCGACGGATACTATGAAGTGTGGACAGAAATCGTGGATACGCCGGACTGGAAAGCATTGGAGACCAGTCTTTCACATTGAATACACAACAGAGGGCATGCTATGCCCAGAATAATCATGAGCCACTCTATAAACGCATTCATCTTTAACATCTCCTCGTTTCTATATTCTACCATGGTATTTGCAGGTTTGCAATTTTATATGAATTTATTAAATATAAAGCAATAATCCGAACCCGTCACCGACAGGAATCAACCGTCGGGATTGGTTCGGATTATATTGGTTTGATGCCGGTGGCGAGGATAACGTACAATAAGGGACCTGTTGACAGTACCCTCCGCGTCGGTCACCTTGACCGCATTGCCGTTGGCATCGTACTCCGGTGTGGTCACACCGGTACTATGGCCGCACCCCGCTTACATTTTACTGCAAGCGGGGTGTCCCTGTCTATGCGGGAGAACTATCCCACGTAATTCCCTTGACTTTAAATCTTTCCAGTATCCGCATATTGCCCGTTTGCGTTATGTGATATTCTCAAATTTGATGCCTTCTTCGCCATAAGTTTCACCTATTATTTTACCCTGTACAACATAGATTTCCTGGTACAGATTATGCGATATCTGCTTGGTCTTTCCCGTATTTGTATTATAACTATATAGACCGCCATGCCCGCTGTAAATAATGGAATCAGATAACACGTTAATAGTTGTAGCCATGCCAATATATCGCGGTGCAATACTCTCGATTTCACCCTCCGCTGTGAGTTTAAAAATGGAATCATTTCCAACCGCGTATAAAATATCATTCACCGTTAATAATTTTTGAAGTGGTTCAGGAAATTCAGCCACTAGGACGAGATGTCCATCCGCATCCAGGTAATAAGCCCCATTACTACCAACTATATAAAGTTTGTTATCTGAGGGATATAAATATCGCAATGTAATATCATCAGCCGTTAGTTCGATTTTTTCAAATACATAATCTACAGTATCCCCTTCATATATTTCAAATTTCGCCTCTGGGTCCTCACGAGCCAGCAAGTAGACCTTATCATTTATTACTGCATAAGAGCGGACGTTAAGATCCGTAACCATGGTTGTTTCTCCATTGCTCATTGTATAGCCGCATAGCGTGTCATCATCAGATATATAATATAGTATACCGTTATCCGCTGCATATAACATACAGGTTGCGCCATAATATATATACTCCTCACCACCATTAACTGGTTTTTTCAAGATACCTATTTCTGTTGATCCGCTATACTCAATCTGATAGACAGTGTGATCTATATCTTCTGCAATACACCCCATATTTGATAAATTCATGGCTCTGGTCGTATTTATATTTGCTGTTTCGCTATTATTTGACGTACACGCACTGAGGCAGATTATAGAAAATAAAACAGCGCTGCAAACTACTTTTTTTAACAAGGTAACGCCCCCTTCTTTATGGATATGGCGTAAACGAGCCAACATACTTTCCTCTTACGGTATAATATTTGCTATCATTTGTAACATTGAAATCCGTTGTCCTTGAATATGGATTTCCTGTAGCACTATAAGTTCGTGCCCAGTCTGTATGCACAACTACCCAATCATCACAAGTCATCCGTGAAAAATATCTTTCTGCTGCTTTATTGGTTATCATGTCTACCAAAAGATCTCCAATAACACTACCGACAACTGATGTACCAGCGCCGTAAGCACTAAAAGCACTATTCACAGCCGTAAGTAACGCATTTGTTCCGCCTTTATTATATGCGGCCTGCGCTTGTTGCGCAATAGAGCCATTTATAATATATGCTTCTTGCGTCCCTCCACCAATTAATGTTGCACTAATGGGCAATTCTTCGGGCCACGGTCCCTTCCAGTGTCCTCCCAACTCGCCGAGTTCCCATTTAATTGAGGAGAGCGTGGCGGTTGTATTTTTTGTCACATAATCAATAAAATCTTGTATAGGAACAATCAGCTTTGCGTAGCCAGGATTATTTTTTTCCGCAACGATTGTATAGTCAACTGACCCGCTAATAGGGGATCTTGAGCGCTCAGTACGGTAATTTAGTTTATTATATTCGTCCTGTGAAGTTTCAGATGTCCTTATTTCATTGGCAACCTGGTCAGTAATATCAAATCTTAAATTTGTGCTGTAAGTAAGGTTTGACTGATCTCTAGTGGAAAGGACGATGGAATAAACTGCAGAACGTGAAGTGGATTGATTCTTTAACGTAACCCCAAGAGCCGTTGCTAAATCCCGAACGCTTCCATACAATGTCGCACTTATTGTAGTGACATAGTTTATAAGCGTATCATTGATGTACAAATCTCCCGCCGCCAATCCGAATAGGTCAACATAAAGTAATGGATTATCCAGCACATACAGATACTGCACCAACTGCATAGGGGCGGTGAAATTGGATGAGATATCGTACTCAGACGGGTTCAAAATTGGGTCAACGGCGGTGAAACGTCTGGTTTCCGGGTCATAAAACCTTGCTTTGGCGTAGTAGATTCCCAGGGTGCTGTCGTAGTCGTGGGTGGCGTAGCGTTTTACGAGGTCGAACTGGCGCGCGCCGAAGATGAGCGCGCCGCTGGCGTTTATCTCGCCCCACTCGTTGTAGTCCGCCCATGCCACTACCTTGCCGGTCCTGGCGCTTGTCATATACTCCACTGTGCCGCGCATGTCGGTGTGGTAGTAGAGGTGCAGCTCATTGCCCTTGCTTCCCGTTCCCATAATGGTGCCGGAGATGAGCGTGGTGCCGCATTTGGCTGTGCCGCTCTCCACGCCGTAGATGGTCACGCTCAGGGGCTGCTCATCCGCGCCATAGACGTAGCGGTAGGACAGGCCGTTTACCTCCGCCTCCGTCAGCGGGGAGAGGGTCTCCGCGGTGTAGTCCACCACATAGTCCTTCACCACCACAACCGGGTTTTTGAGCTTGGAGGGAAACAGCAGCTTGCTGATGAGACTGAGGCTGTTCTTGTACCCCTTTGGATTTTCCGCAAGGCTCCACTCCGTCTGCACGAGTGCGTTCAGGCCGTTATAGAGGTAGCCGGACACCTCGCCCTTGGCGTTGGTGCCGGAGACCATCTTGTTGGTCTCGTCGTAGACATAGCTCGCCTCGGTCGCTCTCACTTTGCTGAAGAGGGTATTGGTGACGTTGGTCTCTGTCACCAGATTGCCGCGCTTGTCGTAGGTGTATTCCTTACTGGTCAGCAGCCAGCTGTTGTCCGACTGGGTGGTAATCTGATTGAGGTCATTGAGCTTGTAATCGGTCTTCTGCGTCAGTCCCTGCGTCTCATAGGTCAGGTTCCCGAGGCTGTCGTACTGGTAGGTGCGGGTGATGAGGCCTAATGCTTCCGTGGTCTTGGTCAGGCGGTTGAGGGCGTCATAGGTATAGGACGTCTTTGAGGCGCTCCTGCCCACACCGCTATTGGCCCTGGTGTACTCGTAGGTTATGTTGCCGTTGGCGTCGTATCGGTACACATGCCCTATGGTGCCGTTACAGATATCGGGATACCATGTGTACATCGTCCGGTACTGCTCGTCCAGCTCGTCATACTTCCCGCAGTCGCTCCAGCCCTTTGGATAGCTGGTCTGGCTGGCGGAGGGCAGTGTAAACAGATCCCACAGGTTCCATGAAAATACAATGGAGCCCCAGCCTTTATTCGTTGATGGCGTCTTATGCTCCTCCAGCTCGGTTACGCCGATGAGCTGCCCCATTTTGTCATAGATATAATATTCCGTCCAGTCATTGGGGTAGTACATGACGACCTGACGGCCCATGCCATCGTACTCATAGTAGGTTGTGTCGCCGCTGGCCTCTGTGACGCTTGTCATATGACCCAGAAGGTCGTATGTATTTGTGACCTCGCTCTGGTCGGGATAGGTGATGGAGGTCTGGTTGCCGGTCGCGTCGTAGGTGTACGCTGTTACGTTGCCCTTCTGGTCGGTGGCGCTTGTGATGCGCTTCAGAAGGTCGACCTCGTAGGTGTTCGTCCCCGTCCAATCATTCATCTCCACCAGCTCGCCCACCGCGTTATACCGGTAGCTTACCGACTTGCCTCCATTATAGTTGATGCTCTCTACCAAATCAAGAGAATTGTAGGTATATTCTGTCACGTATCCGTCCGCGTCGGTTTCCTTTTTCAGGTTGCCGTTGCCGTCGTACTCGTATTTCGTCACGTAACCCAGCGCGTCCACGGTTCTCGTTGTCAGGCCGCGCCCATCGTACTCGTACAGCGTCACTTCCCAGCTGTCCACGCCGTCCTGCGTGTCCACGCGGTGCAGGCTGGTCTTGATCAGATTGCCAAGCAGGTCGTATGCATAGGTGGCGCTGTTGCCCAGCGCGTCTATGGTCTCCACCACATTGCCGTCCGCGTCATAGATGTACTTTGTCTTCTGGCCGCTCTTGTCTATGGACGTGATCACACAGCCCAGTGCGTCATATTCCAGCGTTTCCGTCTTTTTGTCCGGCGTGGTCGTGGCGATCAGGCGGTCAAGTTCGTCATACTGGTAGGTTGTTGCGCCGTCCAGTGTCGTCATTTGGACCATGTTCCCGTTTTCATCGTATTCATATAGGGTCCCATAGCCTTCGGCATTGGTCTCCTCCGCCACTTCGCCGCGCGCGGTGTAGGCATAGCGCGTCACACCGCCTCTGGCGTCTGTAATGGTCAGAACCCGATCCATCTCGTCATAGGTGTAGGTGGTGGCGTTACCCAGCGCGTCGGTCATCTGAATGACGCGGTTATTTTCGTCATAGATGTATGTGGTCTCCGCGCCCTCCTCGTCCACAGATTTTATGAGCCGCCCGTCCGCGTCGTAGGTGCTGGAGGCGGTGCCGCCCTGTCCGTCCGTCTTACGGATGATACGGTCAATACCATCATATACATATGCGGTCATATTGCCGTTGCCGTCCGTCTCGGTCAGGACGTTGCCGTTCGCGTCATAGGTATAGCTGTGTGTGTAGCCCTCGGTATCCACATAGCTTTCAAGACGGTTGAGGGCATCATAGGTATAGGTGATAACATGCCCCTCCGCGTCGGTCACCTTGACCGCATTGCCGTTGGCATCGTACTCCGACGTGGTCACACCGCCCTCCGCATCGGTGATGGTGAGCACCCAGCCGAGCTTGTTATAGGTGTACGTTGTGGTGTACCCCAGCGCGTCGGTCTCGGAAATGAGGTTGCCGTTGCCGTCATAAGCGCTGCTGGTGGTGCCGTTGCGGGCATCGGTGGTGCAGATGAGGTTGCCCACCTTGTCGTAAGTATATGCTGTGGTATAGCCCCGGGCGTTGGTAAGGCTGGTCATACGTCCGTCCGCATCGTAGGCGTAAGACACCACGCAGCCCGTCTCATCCGTTGTGGTCAGGGTATTGCCGTTGGCATCGTAAGTATTGGATATCTGTGTGCCGTCCTTGTTCGTCATGCCTGTCATGCGGCCAAGGCTGTCATAGTAGAACGTAATGGCGTAGCCCATCGCGTCGGTGGAGGTGGTATTTCTGCCCATGCTGTCATAGGTGTAGCTGGTACTGTGCCCCAACGGGGTGGTCTCACGGAGCAGCTGTCCCAACGCGTCATACGTATACGCAGTCACGTTGCCCAGCGGGTCGGTGCCGCTTGTCATGCGCCCGTCCGCGTCGTAGGTATAGCTGCGGGTGTTGCCGTTGGCATCGGTCTCGCTTATGAGCTGACCCAGCGCGTCATAGCTCTTGCTGGACGTGCCGCCCAAGGGGTCTGTGTTTGCCGTCTGTTGCCCCTCATTGTCGTAGCTGTACACCCACGTGTTCCCGCGGGCGTCTGTCATAGAGGTCATGCGGCTCAGCAGGTCGAAGGTGTAGCGGATGGTATTGCCTTCGGCATCGGTCACGGCGGTCTGGTTGCCCGCCGCGTCGTAGGCGTAAGCGGTGACGCCGCCCTCGGGGTCGGTCACAGACGCGGTGCGGCCCAGCGCGTCATAGCTGTAATGTGTGGTATCCCCCTCTGCGTCTGTACGTGTGGCGATGGCACCGTTTTCATTGTAGGTGTAGCTGCTCACAAAACCCATTGGGTCGGTGCTGGTGAGGACATTACCAAGCGCATCGTAGGTATACGAAGTCTTCCCGCCCATGGGATCGGTCTGGCTGAGTGTGCGGCCATTTGCATCGTAAGTATACGACACTACGCCGCCCTGCTGGTCGGTGCTGGTGAGGACATTGCCGTTTGCGTCATAGGTATAGCTTACCGTTGTGCCATCTGAATAGGTCATCTTAGTGACGCGGGAGAGACTGTCGTACTCCATGCGGGTAACATAGCCCAGCGCGTCTGTGGACGCAGTGGAACGCCCAAGGCTGTCGTATTCTGCGGCGTTCTCCGCGCCCATTGCGCTCATCGTCTTCGTCACGCGCCCAAGGCTGTCGTAGGTGTAGGTTGTAACATTCCCCAGCGCGTCTTGCGACTCGGTCATGCGGTTGTTTGCATCGTAGGTATAGGTCGTGGCAGCGCCGTTGCGGTCGGTCTGGGAAACGAGGTTGCCGTTTGCGTCGTACTGCATGGTGGTGCGGTTGCCCAGCGCATCCTGTGTGCCGGTGCTGTTGCCCACATGATCATAAAAGTAGCTTGTGGTACCCCCCAACACTCCAGTGGCGCGCTCCGTGCGTCCTACGCTGTCATACGTTGTGCTGCTCACATTGCCCAGCGGGTCGGTGGCAGAGGTCTGCCGACCCTCGTTATCGTAGGTGTAGCGCCAGGTGTTGCCCCGCGCGTCTGTCATGGAGGTCATGCGCCCAGCGGCATCGTAGGTGTAGCTTGCGGCGCTGCCCCGCGCGTCCGTACTGACAGACAGGTTGCCGCGTGCATCATAGGTATAGGAAGTGACCCCGCCCATCGCGTCCGTCACCGTGGTCGTCTGATTCTGTATATTGCGGGTGTAGGAGGTTATATTGCCCATCCAGTCGCTCTCTGTGGTGTTAAAGCCGTTGCCGTCCACCGTGTAGGTCTGGACGTTCCCCATGGCGTCGGTCCTCTTGACCAGCTTGCCGGCGTCGGTGTAAGTGTTTTCCGTCGTACCGCCGTCCGCGTCCGTCTGTTTCACCCGTCTGCCCTGCGTGTCATACTCGTAGGTTGTGCGGTTGCCCTGGGCATCGGTGCTGGATGTCATGTTTCCTGCGCTGTCGTAAGTATATGTCGTCTCCGCGCCCAGTGCATCGATGGCGCCGGTCATGTTATTGTTGTCGTCATAAGCATAGGTCATTGTGCCGCCCAGCGCATCGGTGCTGCCCGTCATACTGCCCTTGCTGTTGTAGTCGTAGGTTGTGACAGCCCCATTGCGGTCGGTCATGCGGGTGACCTGATGGTTTTCATTGTAGCTGTAGGTTTCACTTGTGCCGTCGGGATAGTGGATTTCCGTGATGTTACTGTCATCATCATGCTCGTAACGGGTGATATTTCCCTCCCGGTCCGTCTCACTCTCTACCTCGTTCTTTTCATTGTAGACCACCGTTACGCCACCTGCGGCGTTGGTACTCTGCGTAATACGGCCCATTTCATCATAGTAGATTTCCAGCAGATACCCGTCGGTGCCGGTGCATACATTGTGACGCGCTACCGGGTCGTAGGTGAAGTCAAAGGTGCCGATATCGGCGGCATATTGGTGGATGACGCGCCCCTGCGCATCAAATTCGTTCTCTACATACACCTCGCCCTTGAAATTCTCTACGCTCTCCAGATAGCCGTTGCTGTCGTAAGTATAGCGCAGGCTGTCCCCGTCTGTGTTCTCCACCGACATGAGGTAGTCCCCGTCATAGGAGAGTGTCATCACACGTCCTACGCTGTCGGTAATGCGGGAAATATGTTCTCCGCTGTACTCCAGTGTAAAGCGTCCGGTCTCGCTGGAAATGCCCGTTACCTGCCCGTCTGTATAGGTCAGCGTGACCACATCACCGTTGAGATAGGAAATCTGCGACAGCAGCTCGTCTGCGTTAAACCGGTAGGTTGTCCCCTCGTATTCATTGACCAGCAGGTAGCCGCTGCCGGTATCGTAAAAGGCATAATCCCCTTTGGTGCTGTAGCTGCCGTCCAGCCCAAGCTCAAAGTACCCGTCTTTTCCGCCGGGGAGCGTTACATGGGCAAACAGCGGCTGCACATCCAGCTCATAGCTGTAGTTGCTGCTCCAGCCAAGACCGAGATGGTGGCTGCGGCTGCCGTCGGAGGACTCGTAATAGCGGATAAAGGGAAGGTCGTTTTTCCCGTAGAGGGACATGTCCTCATACTCCCAGCGGAAGCTGCCTGTGAGAAGGTTGACCGGGTCAACCGTCCATCCCAATTCGGCGGACATTTCCTCCAGTTCATGCCAGAAAATAGAATCGGTAAACCGCGCCTGAAGATCGGTATCATTTTCAAATGCCAGAAAACTGTTATAAATATCAGCGCCGGGCGTGGAGGGTTTCATGACAATAACATAACAGCCGTCTTCATACTCATAGTCAATGAGCTCACCCGCTTCGTTGGTTAGCTTTCCATTCCAAAGGACGTAATTGATGATGTTGTCCGGAACAGGATCATCTAAGCTCAACGCGGAAAAAGCCGGGCTTGCCATATTGCGGTCAATCAGTACGTCCGCTTCTGTATAGGGATTGGCTGTGGCGTCGGTCTCCGCAACAGCAGCGGTTTCCTCCGCTTGCGCCGCATCTTCGGCGGTGTCGCTTATTTCCGTTGTCGTGGAGGCGTCCACTGCCTCCGGCTCCTCGGATTCTTCGGATTCTGTGGGTTCTTCGGATTCCGGTGCTGCCTCCGGTTCCGCTAAATCAAACGAAATCTGCGTTGCTGCCAGCAACAGTTGGGGCATCATGGCAACGCCCGCAGCGCCCGCTTCCTCCTGCGCCTGTGTGCCTGATTCCTCCTGTGTCTGCGTACCCGCTTCCTCCTCTGAGGCTGTCACTTCTTCTTCGGGTGTCTCGTCTTGCGTATCCGCCTGCGCTTCGGCTTCCTCCGTCGGCTCAGCGGTCTCTTCCGCGCCGGGTTCTACGGCTGCTCCATCTGCCACCTCTGTGGTCTCTTCCGGTGCTGCTGTCGCTGCTTCATCGGTGTTTTCGCTGTCTTCCATTGCGCTGTCCGATGCATCTTCTGTTGCATCGACTTCCGATTCTGTATCCTCCAGCACGGCATTGGTCGTTAATGCGGCACCAGTGCCTTCAGCAAGTGTGTCGCCGGAAAAGCCATATGCTTCTACGTCGTGGATAGCCGCAAATTTTTCTGTTATATTTTCCTGAGCCCAGTTTACCGCGCGCCAATAAAGCATGTTCCACTCATCCGTGGAAAGTTCTTTGCCGGTTGGCGTGTCGCCACTCGTGTCAATGTTATCGGTAACGGGAACACCATAGATATAACCGATCATCTCCCCATCCAAAAAGTCCTCGTTTGCATCGGCGTCATCCGGGTCATAATCCAACTGGACCGGGTTTTCCCCTTCATAATCCGCATTCATTTTGTAGAGTATCAGACTCACAGGCTGAGTATACTCCACCGTGTAGGATAGTTTTGACCATGTAATGCCATCGTTCATGTTGACAGCATTATAGCGGGTATTTGTTGCGGAATAATAGTCAAACGCCGCTACTTGTGTGCCATCAAAGGTACTCATACGCATGGATTTAAACTTTGTAATATCCGCCGGTGCTGCCAATGTAGTAATCGGTAACACACCTAGCACCATTGTCAGGCTGAGTGTAACGGAGACAACTTTCTTAAATGCTTTTTTCATCAGCATATTGAGACCTCCCGTTTTTTATATATTTCTATTTTTCTTTTCTCTTTTGCGCTTTGGGGACCCCATCAGAACCTCCTTTATTCGTCATTCGCAAAAGGGATGGAAAAAGGGAAATCAAAAAGGGCTCCTCTGCCGTTGGTTCGGTATTTTTTGCAAATAAAAGGCGAGCTGTCTTGGTAAGAAAACAGCTCGCCGGAGTGTCGACAAAATGGAAGTAAACCGATATCAAAATCATGTTACTTCACCGTGTCAAGCACAACTATTTCCTCGCCAAATAAGGGCATATCATCCGATTTCTCGAATCATCGTTATACAGTTATAGGATCAAACTGTAATCGGTGTCAGCTCCATGGACGAATACGTCGCCACTCCGTCTTTAGGAGGCATCCACTTAAGAAATATTACATATTAACTTTTTAGATTAGAGTAGAGTAGTTTAGTAAGGTATTTTTTCAATGAGATGCTATCACGATTAAACGAAAATGTCAATCGATAGATTTTAATTCGCGCAAATAAACAAGAGAAGCGCTACACTGCACAAATTTAATAATGATGCAGCGTCCCTTTTTGTACACAGGCGCACAGGTAAGTTTTGTTGTTGAGCAAAGACCTATGTATCAAACCCAAAACGCCGGAACAGCCTGATATCAAAAGAAAAAATCGGATTCCTTAAGTTCCAAGGAAACCGATTTTTTGGTGCATCGGGGCAATCCAAATCCGAACCTTTTATATTCTCAAATGTGATGGTTTTTGTGCCGTCTTTATAGTTAAACGTGATAATGATTTTATCATCATACAGATAAATTGCATTGATAAACGTATCAATCAGCATTTTCCTGTGCGCCTGCTGCCGGACATCCAGCTTGCGGAAGCGATGGAGCCAGAATTTCACGAACTCCGCATCGACTTTCGGGCGGATAAGATGTTCACTTGCAATCTTGATTTCCAAGTCCTTTTTGCTGGCTTCCAGTTCTTCCAGTCTGGTTTTCGTGGATGGGGTAAGTATCCCTTGCTGAATGGCGTTGAGCAGATTCTGGATGCCTGTATTGGCCTCCTGCAACTGCTGTTCATAAAGCGGGAGGCTGGTGCTCTCACGCTCCTGCAAATCCATTACCATTGAGACAATGGCCTCGATTGCCGTATCGTCCATGACAATGTTCATCGTCTCATCTCGGATTTCGGTCATGGTTGCACCTTCATCATACCGCTTAAATGCGTCCAAAATAAAGGGCGCGGTCAGTGGGTTAATCTGAAAATACCGCTCATCATCAATCACATATCCGATGGGGAGAGCACCGCCATTATATTTGCATTTCAGGGCGTTATCCGTCATGCCACGAATCACTTTCTCAGACAGGTCGGCTGAGTAGTATTCCGCATATCCCTCCAAAACAGATTCTAAGATAATGCCCTCCGCCTCTACCTATTTCACAAGTGAATTCCATAAGCCGCCCGATATAAAACAAAAGATGTACTGTATCATTTCAGTGTCTATATCAGTTTGGTGGTGTTGTGCCAATCGTTCTTTTACAGCGGGCAAGAAGTTTTTGTACAAGAGAAAAAGCAAGTCATTATCTGGATATGTCAGCCTAAGCCTCTCCAGCTTGGAATACGGTTATTCTTAATCTGCATAATTCGGCGGTACGGGCCGGTTGGTGCTTATTTCTGCGGACTTAAGCTGAAGGCAAAATTGATGACGGCGGTTTTCGCAGAGAGCAAATAATATAAAAGCAATTCGGCCAAGGCCTTGGCCGAATTGCTCAGCCTGTCAAAAAACCTCGCCAATGGCGAGGTTTCAGACCGAAGACAAAGCGGGCATCACTGCATCATGCAGCGGTGCCCGCAACGC
>JAJQEJ010000018.1 GCA_021201735.1 Oscillospiraceae bacterium
ATCTGTACATTTTTTAATTGCCACTTTTGTTCATTTTATCACTGACACTGACAGCTGTAAGCACCGCGCTATGACCCGTGGACATAAGTGTGATTATCGGAAGCAAATTCGAGAAGAACTGTTGGATGATGCAGTGGCTGAGATAATTGTAAAGCTTGTCCGTAACCCCAAATTTGCGGAGATGATGCAAGGGAAAATCAACAGTAAGGTCGATACAAGCACCATCGACCAAGAGCTTGCTAATTATGAGAGAGAACTGCGTCAAAGCTACTCCACAAAATCGAAGCTGATGGATGAAATTGATTCTCTCGACCCGGATGACCGGCATTATATGAAGCGAAAAGTTGACTTTGACGATAGGCTTTACAAGATGTATGATAAGATAGAAGATACGGAATCGAAGCTCATCGCGGCCAGAGCAAAAAAGCAAGCAATTGAAGCAGAAAAGCTCACCGGAGACAACATCTATAAGGTTTTGATCTATTTTGATAAGCTGTATATGGTCATGAACGAGGTCGAGCAGCGGCAGCTCATCGAAGCGTTAATTTCCGAAATACAGATTTACGAGGAGCGGCAGCCCAATGGCCAGTGGCTAAAATCAATTCGATTTAAGCTGCCAATCATTGAGGAAGACATGAATTTGAGTTTGGACAACGATGAGCATGTGGAGACGGTAGTACTCCTACAAAAAGAAAACTCCTAAAAAACCCTTGAATTTAAGCACTTTACGAAGCATATGATATTTACCGGAGACAGTGAAAATTACGGAATAGATATATCAAGGGCTATGTTCCCGTAATGGTAGTTAATGATATAGGTTATAGCCACACCAAAAATTAAATATCAAAAATTACGGGAAATTGTGAAAGCCGTATCCCTTTTTCTATATAGACGTTCTAAAATATGAGCGTCTTTTTTATGCCCCCATGTCACATAGTAAGGACGAGCAGGCCCTTACCATATGGGAATTTAAGCGCGCGGCCTGACGAGGTAAGGGATTTATACTCCACCAATACGAAACTGTATTGAGATTATGACACCACGGCCGCTATAAGTGACGGGAAAGCTGGATGCCACACCATCATAGCCATCAAATAACCCCTGCGCTCAAATGACGCAGGGGTTCCATTTATTATGGGTTCTCAATTCTTCAAGCTCTGCAGCGGCGCGGGAATTCTTCCGCCGCGGGCGATGAAGGCGGTGCTATGGAACGGGTGCACCGGCATGACGGGCGCGGAGCCGAGCAGGCCGCCGAATTCCACCGTGTCCCCGACCTTGGTGCCGGGTGCCGGGATGATGCGCACGGCGGTCGTCTTGCTGTTGACCATGCCGATGGCAGCCTCATCGGCAATGATGGCGGAAATGGTCTCGGCGGACGTATCACCGGGGACGGCGATCATATCGAGCCCCACGGAGCACACGCAGGTCATGGCCTCCAGCTTATCAATCGTAAGCGCTCCGGCGCGCGCAGCGGCAATCATCCCCTCGTCCTCGCTGACGGGGATAAACGCGCCGGAAAGCCCGCCGACGTGGGAGGATGCCATTACGCCGCCCTTTTTGACCGCGTCATTTAACAGCGCCAGCGCGGCGGTAGTCCCGTGGGTGCCGCAGACCTCCAGCCCCATCTCCTCCAAAATGCGCGCCACAGAATCGCCGACGGCGGGGGTGGGGGCCAGAGAGAGGTCCACAATACCGAAGGGTACGCCCAGACGGCGGCTCGCCTCCTGCGCGACGAGCTGCCCCATGCGGGTAATCCGGAAGGCGGTTTTCTTCACGGTCTCCGCCACAACGTCAAAGGGCTGGCCCTTGACCGACTGCAAGGCATGGTACACGACGCCGGGGCCGGACACGCCCACATTGATCACGCATTCGCCCTCCCCCACGCCGTGGAAGGCGCCCGCCATAAAGGGGTTATCCTCCACCGCGTTACAGAACACCACCAGCTTGCTGCAGCCACAGCCGCCGCGCTCTGCGGTGCGGTCGGCGGCGGCCTTAATCACCCGCCCCATCGCCGCAACCGCGTTCATGTTGATGCCCGCGCGGGTGGAGCCGACGTTGACCGACGCGCAGACACGCTCCGTCTCCGCGAGCGCGTCCGGAATGGCGCGGATGAGCAGGCGGTCGGTCGTGGTTACCCCCTTCTGGACAAGTGCGGAAAAGCCCCCGATGAAGTTCACGCCCGTCTCCTTCGCCGCACGGTCGAGAGCCTGCGCAAACGGCGTATAATCCTTGGTATCGGACGCCCCCGCTACGAGGGCGATGGGGGTGACCGAAATGCGCTTGTTGACAATGGGTATGCCAAACTCCCGCTCGATCTCCTCCCCGGTTTTCACAAGATTTGCGGCCTTTGCCGTGATCTTATCATAAATTTTGCGGCAGGCGGTTTCCGCGCTGGCGTCGCAGCAGTCGAGCAGGGAAATGCCCATGGTGATGGTGCGGATATCGAGATGCTGCTGGTCGATCATCTCAATGGTTGACAGAATTTCGTTCGAATTTAACATCGGCTACCCCTCAAATCCGGTGCATGGCATTAAAAATATCTTCCCGCTGGATGCGGATGGAGAGCGCACGGTCCGTCCCCTCCTGCTCGAGCCGCGCGGCAAGCTCTGCAAACGCAAGCGTAGCGTTTGCGGTATCCACCAGCATGATCATAGTGAAGTATTCCTGCATCACGGTCTGGCTGATATCCAGCACGTTGATTTTTTCCCCGGACAGCAGAGTGCATACCTCGGCAATGATGCCGACGCGGTCTTTCCCGATCACGGTTACAATTGCACGCATAAAAGCTTCTTCCTCTCATTGAATCAAATTATTCCAGCTCGTCAAGCGTGAGGCCAAACGCCGGCAGGAAATGCTCCATAAAATAGCCTACCTCCGGCAAATCACTCTCACAGAGCGTGGCATAGGTCTGCTCCTCCGCCTGCTGGAATTCCATATTCCCCGCTTTGCGCTCCTCAATACATTTAATGTAGGCGGAGAGCTTGTCGGCGGCCTTGACCATCGCATGGATGTCCTCCCCGCAGTCCTCGCGCAGCAGCGGGGCATACGCGTCCCTGAGCTGCGGCGGAAGCATCGCAATGAGCTTTGCCGCGGAGAACGACTCCACCTGTTTGTACGCGTTCCGAATTTCCGGATTGTGGTATTTGACCGGCGTGGGCAGATCCCCCGTCAGGATCTCCGGCGCATCATGGTAGAGCGCGGCGGCGGCGGCGAGACCCGGGTCAATATCACCGCCGTAGATCTCCCGCCGGATGACGCACAGCGCGTGCGCGATGACCGCCACCATATGCGAATGCTCCTGAATGTTCTCCTGAAAGGTATTGCGCATCAGCCCCCAGCGGTTGATGTAGCGCATACGGGCGATATAGGCAAAAAAGTTGTATCCCACCAGAACAGGCCTCCCCGCCGCCCAAGCGGCAATCTTGGAAACCATTGTACCATATGGCGGAGAAAAAAGGAAGTGCGGTTTACGGATGGATCAGGGCAACCGCACGAAAAGATTAAGGAGCAATATTGCCAAAGAGTAGGGAGA
>JAJQEJ010000033.1 GCA_021201735.1 Oscillospiraceae bacterium
ATCTGTACATTTTTTAATTGCCACTTTTGTTCATTTTATCACTGACACTGACAGCGCTAACCGGCTTCGGGGGAGACGGCTCAAGAGGGGGCGGCGCGGGCCGTACTCCGGAAACCGTCGGTACAAAAACCGCCACAGCGAACAGCAAAATGGCGGGAACGCCACAGACGGATATTTCATTTCTCATGCAAAACGGTTTCGGTGGCGGCAGCTCAAGGGGGAGCGGTGCTGGACGTGATGCGAAAACCACCACAGTGCAGGCTCAAAATCTCCAAGACCAGCAGGCTACTAATGTACAGGAAAATAACACCCAAAATTCTGCAAAATGGAGTCCGTATGCCGAGTGGGCATCCCAATATCTTCCGTCGGAATACATTGATCTGGCCTATAAATTATTTAGCAGTACCCAGAGAACACCCCAAACGCCCAATTTACAAGACAGCATGTTACGCAATGGGCAAGGAGCGCAAATAGTCAACGAACAGACAGGTATTCAAAATCCTGAATCAGCTACCATTCCCACTGAAAAAACGATTGACTCAACAGAACTCGTGCAAAATGGGAAAGACGGTGCTATAATAAGCGAGGATAAAACAGGAAATTGGAGTATGGAAACCAGCAAATTTAAAGCCGGTTCTTTGAGCAATTTTGAAACAAGAAAATGGTATTTAGAGCAAGAGGCTAAAATTCCAGAGTTAATTAATAATAATGCATCATTAGAGGAACAAGCCAAGCAAGCATTCAATTTGAGAAATCAGTTTAGAACTGAAGCTAGATATCTAATGTCGGATAGAAAGTTGGCAGATGCATTGAATATAACAGACCCAAATCGCACATGGGAAGAGATGGTAAAAATACAAATTGATAAAGGCTTTAAAGGCGATGATATATATCGAAAAATTATTGAAAGTTCTCAACGTTCTAGAACAAGTATTAACCAAATTTTAGGGTTAGGCTAGGAGATATGCTATGATAAATTGTATAAAGCATAAAAACATTAATAATGGGAAGATAGAATTCATACTAGTGAACTTTGAATACTATGATGGCAATGATCTGATCTCGAAAATTTTCTGTGAAAAATATAAGATGTTTGCTGACGAAAAAATTGATGGGATTTATTTTAGTGTTATTAAACTTCATTCAGAAGATGGAAAGGTAGATTATGAGCTATTATGGCATGAAGATGTAGGAAACTCAATTATCTCAATACAGCAAGATGAAAAATCGTTATTATTGTTAGAGCAGCGATTAGCGGTAGTTTCAGATGTCCTAAATAACATGATTGCAGGCAATTGAATTTCGTCCTATGCACCAAAGGAAACGACGCTCCTCCTCTTCGGCACACGGCGCGTAGTTTACCTCAACGCCCTTGCGGGTCTGCCTCTTCATTTCCGGCTCCGGCAGTTCTCGGTAATCCGGGATAACGTACAATAAGGGACCTGTTGACAGTACCAAGGAAGTTCAGATTATTGATATACCGGGAGTGTATTTGCTCTATGAAAAAATTCACATCTGTTTTTCTTACATTGTTTTTTATCGTGGCACTATCCACTTCATGTACACAGACCACACCGCCGGGTGAGCTACAAGAACATGTGCAATCCTCTGAAATCCCACCTGCCCAGAGCGTTGATCCATCCTACAACACTGCCACGGCAGTGCCCTCTCCTTCCACATTGGATTTGACGGAAGCGCCGTCTCTCGCATCCACAACTGCTGTTTATCCAGATATATTTGACTTGGCGTTTTCTGATCTAACAGATATGACATTTACCTTTTCAAGTGGCGCAGGGGCCTGGTGTACAGAGATAACAATTTCTTCTGATGGATCATTTAGCGGTTATCATTCCGATCAGGATATGGGGGATACAGGGCTGGACTACCCCAACGGAACACGTTACTATTGTTCTTTCAGCGGCAAATTTACGCAGTTAACAAAAACGGGGGATCATGAATACGCAATGAAATGCGAAACCCTAACGCAGAACGGTGTGGCCGGTGAAACAACGATAGGAGAAGATGGTATAAGATATATCACGTCCACACCGTATGGTTTCGACAATGCGGACACATTCGCATTATATCTACCCGGAATTCAAATTAAGGAATTACCAGAGGAATTTATACAATGGGTAAGCGCATCATGGAGCTTCCATTCTGATGACGCGGATGTGCTACCTTTTTATGGATTATATAATATTGCGGAGAAACAAGCCTTTATTCACTAATAAACATACTGCAACCCCAGATGACGCAAAAGTCGGCATGGCTCATGAGCCATGCCGACTTTCATATAAAATGATTGCGTAACGCACGGGGCAGATTACTTGAGCTCGACCTTTGCGCCAACCTCTTCCAGCTTCTTCTTGAGTTCCTCGGCCTCATCCTTGGAGACGCCTTCCTTCAGTGCCTTCGGTGCAGCTTCGACCATTGCCTTTGCATCGGCGAGGCCCAGCCCGGTGATCTCACGGACCACCTTGATGACCTTGATCTTCTCCGCGCCGGTCTCGGCCAGGACAACATCAAACTCCGTCTTCTCAGCGGCAGCGGCGGCCTCACCACCGCCAGCGGCAGCAGGTGCAGCCATAGCGGCGGCGGAAACACCGAATTCTTCCTCCAGTGCGTGCACCAGTTCGGACAGCTCCAGAACGGTCAATGCTTTGACTTCTTCAATCAAAGTGGCAATTTTTGTATCAGCCATGATAGTAAACCTCCTAAAATGTAGTGATGATTTCGTTTTGAGAATCGTGTTGCTTATTCAGCGGGTGTCTCTTCGGCGGGTGCCTCGGTTGCAGGTGCTTCCTCAGCGGGTGCTTCTGTTGCCGGGGCTTCCTCTGTGGGCACCTCAGTTGCGGGTGCTTCCGCTACCGGCGCTTCGACCGCTTCCGCTACGGGTGCTTCCTCTGCGGGGACGCCGCCCTGCTCCGCAATCGCCTTGATGACAATGGCGAGACTTGTGATCGGCGCAAGCATCGTGCCGAGCACCTGCGCAAGGAGCACGTCTTTCGACGGCAGTGCGGCAAGCGCGGCGACATCGGTCAGGGGGAGTATCTTCCCCTCCATAAAGCCCGCCTTGATGGTAAACTTTTCGTCGCCGAGTGCCTTTGCGTACTTGCTGATGATACGCATCGGCGTCAGGGGGTCCTCCGTGCTGGTCGCAAGCGACGTAGTGCCGTTGAGGATCGGGTCAAGCTCGTCAAAGCCGATGTTTTTGACGGCAAAGCGCGCGAGGGTGTTCTTGATGACTGTGTACTCCACGTTGTTTTCACGCAGCTCATTGCGCAGCGCAGTGTCCTCCGCAACCGTGATGCCCTGATAATCAATGAACAGACCGCTCGCGGCGGACTGCAGACGCTCGGTCAGCGCAGCGACAAAAGCCTGCTTTTCGCTTAAAACTTTTGCGTTTGGCATGTTTTACATTCACCTCCGGAAAAATAAAATGCTGCTTTCGCGTTCAAGACACGAAAACAGCATGAAAAATCACCCAAAATGCTGCATCCTCGGCAGGAATTATGGCGGGACGCCCCCTGCTGTCTCTGAACACAAAATAGATTGTACCACGCAACGGGTGGCGGTGTCAAGTTTTTTCTTAAATAACATGGTTGCGCAGCACACCGACACCCGCAATCTCCACCTCGACGGTATCCCCTTTTTGCATGGGGCCGATGCCCGCGGGGGTGCCGGTGGTCACCACGTCGCCCGGCTCGAGTGTCATCGCGGCGGTGATAAACGCCAGCAATGCCGGGATTTTGGTCAGAAACTGCGCGGTGTTCCCCTGCTGCACCACGGCGCCGTTGACCCGCGTCATGACGTCCAGCGCATGGGGATCGACCTCGTCGGTGAGCACGGGGCCGATGGGGGCAAAGCCGTCCATCGCCTTGGCGCGCGTCCACTGTCCATCCAGATTTTGAATGTCGCGCGCGGTTATGTCATTCAGGCAGGTATAGCCCAGGATGTAGTCTGCAAAGTCCTTCGCCTTTACACCCGTTGCCCTGCGGGAGATGACGAACGCCAGCTCCCCCTCATAGTCCAGTCTTGTGACAAAGTCCGGCGTGTGTACTTTGCCCTCCGGATGGTTCACGGCGTTGGGCCCCTTGAGAAAGAGGATTGGGTGGTCGGGTACGTCAGCCCCCAGTTCCAGCGCGTGGTCGCGGTAGTTTTTGCCGACACAGACGATTTTCGTCGCCTCGCAGGGGGCGAGGAGGCGGCAGGTGTGCAGCGGCAGCGCCCCCCCGTCATAGCGCAGCTGGCCGGAAAAAGGCGGCGCTGCAAGGGTACGGACGGTTTCCCCCTCCAGCACACCCCAGACCGGGGTATCCTCACGCATCATCTTGACATATCTCAAAGCGTACACCCTCCATGCGCGGCGAGGCGCTGGAGCAGAACCTGCCTGCCCTCACCGGTTTGGGCGGAGAAGGGGATGACCTCCACCGACGCTCCCAGCCCCAGCGTCTCGCGAATGAGCGCTATATTCGGCTCAATTTCACTTTTCTTGAGCTTATCGAGCTTATTGGCCACAACCAGAAAGGGGCGCTCGCTTGCCAAAAACCAGTCCGCCATCGTGCAGTCGTTCGCGGTCGGCTTATGGCGCGCGTCCACGATCATGATACCGAGCGTCATGAGGCTGTTGTCGGCAAACCACTGCTCCATCAGTCTGCCCCAGCGCGCCTTTTCCTCTTTGGACACCTTGGCATAGCCGTAGCCGGGCAGATCCACGAGATAAAAGGCGCTGTCGATGAGAAAATAGTTGATATGGGCGGTCTTTCCCGGTGTGGCGGCGACGCGCGCAAAATTCTTCCGGTTGAGGAGCTTATTGATCACCGAGGACTTGCCCACGTTCGAGCGCCCCGCAAAGGCAATCTGCGGCAGCCCGTCGCGCGGGAAATCGGCGGGCTTCACCGCCGAGCGGATAAATTCCGCATTGTTCAGGTTCAGCGGCATCTGCGCCACCTCCATGTTTCTCTATTGCCGGATATGGAGTCCGTCGGCCCGCTTGCCCGCTTCCGGGTGGAGATTGCCGCGCTGCGGCGTGACCGCGCCGTGCGCCGTTGTACTGAGCGCCTCGGCGAGGACGCTATCCACCTGCTCCACCGTGACAAACTGGAGCGCAGCACGCACGGTCTGGTCGATCTCCTCCAAATCCTTCGCATTATCCGCCGGGATGATCACCGTTTTGATCCCGTTGCGCAGGGCGGCCATGGTCTTTTCCCGCAGTCCGCCGATGGGCAGAACATTGCCGCGCAGGGTCACCTCGCCCGTCATGGCGACCGACTGCCGCACCGGGATTCCGGTGAGCGCGGAGACCATCGCGGTGGTGATGGCGACCCCCGCCGAGGGGCCGTCCTTCGGCACCGCCGCCTCCGGGAAGTGGACGTGCAGGTCGTTTTTCTGATAAAAGTCCGGCGCAATGCCCAGCGCATCCACGCGGCTGCGGATATAGGAGAGTGCGGCGTGTGCCGACTCCTTCATCACGTCGCCGAGGTTGCCGGTCAGCTCAATCTTGCCGGTGCCCGGCACCACGTTTACCTCCACGCGCAGCAGCTCACCGCCCACACTCGTCCAAGCAAGCCCGTTCACGACGCCGATCTGCTCGGTCGTCACCATGCGCTCTGGGTGATACTTGCGCACGCCGAGCAGCTGATCGAGGCTGTCCCCGGTCACGCGCACCGACTTGACCCCTTCGGAGACGATCCGCATTGCCGCCTTGCGGCAGATGGCCGCAACCTCCCGCTGGAGCACCCGCACACCTGACTCGCGCGTGTAGGCGGTGATGAGCTCGCGGATGGCGTCGTCGGTCAGCTTGAGCTGGCTTGCGCGCAGGCCATGGCGCTTACGCTCTTTTGGGAGCAGAAAGCGCTTGACAATCTGCAACTTCTCCTCGTCGGTGTAGGAGGAGAGCTCAATGACCTCCATCCGGTCGAGCAGCGGGCGGGGAATGGTCTCTGTGGTATTGGCGGTGGTGACGAACATCACATCGGAAAGGTCGAGCGGCACCTCCAAAAAGTGGTCGCGGAAGGTGCTGTTCTGCTCGGAATCGAGCACCTCCAACAACGCCGAGGCGGGGTCGCCGCGGTAGTCCGCACCCATCTTGTCAATTTCATCGAGGAGCATGAGCGGGTTCATGCTGCCCGCCTGCCGGATGCCGTTTGCAATGCGGCCCGGCATGGCGCCGACGTAGGTTTTTCTGTGACCGCGAATCTCCGCCTCATCATGCACGCCGCCGAGCGAGATGCGCGCGAGCTTGCGGTTCATCGCCCGCGCCATACTCATCGCGATGGATGTCTTGCCGACACCGGGCGGGCCAACCAGGCAGAGCACCGGGCTTTTGAGCGTCGGCGCGAGCTGCTTGACGGCGGCAAAGTCCAACAGGCGGTTTTTCACCTGCTCCAGGCCGAAGTGGTCGGCGTCGAGCACCTTGCGCACCGTCTCCACCTGCACGGTCTCTTTGGTCGTTTTCCCCCACGGAAGCTCGAGGCAGATATCCAGATAATTGCGCAGAACCGTCGCCTCCGCCGAACCGAAGGACTGCTTTTCCAGCCGAGAAACTTCCTTGAGGAGCTTTTCCTCCACCTCTTTGGACAGGTGCGCCTTGCGAATGCGCGCGCGGTATTCCTCCGTCTCGCTCTCCACGCCTCCCAGCTCGTCGCCCAGCTCGCGCTGGATGACCTTGAGCTGCTCGCGCAGATAGTAGTCCCTCTGTCCCGACGCAATCTGCTCGCGCACCTTTTCCTGCATGTCCTGCTCAATTTCCAGCACCTCGACCTCATGTCGGAGTGTCTGGAACAGCTTTTGCAGGCGCGGCACAGGGCGCACCTCATCCAGAATCGCCTGCTTATCCGCTGTGCGCATGGGGAGGTTTTGCGCGATATAGTCGGCGATATAGCCGGGGTCGTCGCTCGCAAGCAGATTGAGCAGGATATCCGGCGTCAGCTTGGGCGAAAGCTCCACGTACAGCTCAAACATCTCGTAGGTGTTGCGAATGAGCGCCTCGGTCTTGGAGGTTGTGCGCGTCTCGCCCTCCAGCGGAAGCTCCTCCACCTCCGCCATCAGGCACGGCTTCACCTTCGTCATGGCGCGCAGGCTGCCTCTCGCGTAGCCCTCCACCATCACGCGCACCGCGCCGTTGGGGAGCCGCAGAATCTGACGCACATTGGAGATCGTCCCGATGGTATACAGATCCTCCCTGCCGGGGTTCTCCACCGACAGATCCCGCTGCGCCACCAGAAAGATCGGCTGGCTGCCGGACATCGCCTCATCGAGCGCTTGAATGGAGTTCTCGCGGGCGACATCGAAATGCAGCAGCATATTAGGGAAAATAGTCAGCCCGCGCAGCGCCAGCACAGGCATGATAACTGTGTTACTCTCTGTAATATCCGGCATGATGACCGTCCTTTCACCGCACAAATATGCGAGGGAAAAAGGGAATGGGCGGAGGCATGCGCCCCCGCCCCCTTCACCAGTATTTCCGCTTTTCGTTTCTAAGATACATTATCACTGCGCAGTGCCGCCCCGCCGCGCTCGGCGTGCAGAGTCGAGCTGCCCAGACGGGGGCGCTCCAGCCGGTTGGGGTCGCGCCCCAGAATCGGCGGCAGATGCCTGCTGATGCTCTCCTCCGTAATGGTCACCTTGCAGATGGTCGGGTCGGAGGGCACCTCGTACATCACCGGCGTCATCACTTCTTCAAGCACCGCGCGCAGGCCGCGCGCGCCGATGCCACGGTCAATTGCCTTTTCCGCGGCGGCGGTCAGCGCCTCCGGCTCAAACTCCAGATCGACGATATCATACTCCAGCAGCCGCTTATACTGCTTGACAAGGGCGTTCTTCGGCTCGGTCAGAATGCGCACCAGCTGATCTTTATCGAGCGCCTGCAGCGCGGTCAGCACAGGCAACCGCCCCACCAGCTCCGGAATGATGCCGAATTTCAGAAGGTCGTGCGGCTGGATTTCCTTAAAGAGCCCGGAGAGGTTCTTCTCCTTTTTGCTCTGGATCTCAGCGCCAAAGCCGATTCCCTTTTTGTCCAGCCGCTGCTCGACAATTTTCTCAATGCCGTCAAACGCGCCGCCGCAGATAAAGAGGATGTTTTTTGTATTGATCTGAATGAATTCCTGATGCGGGTGCTTGCGTCCGCCCTGCGGCGGGACGTTGGCGACGGTGCCCTCCAGAATCTTCAGCAGTGCCTGCTGCACGCCTTCGCCGGAGACGTCGCGGGTGATGGAGGTGTTCTCGCTCTTGCGCGCAATCTTGTCGATCTCATCGACATAGATAATGCCGCGCTCGGCAAGCTCCACATCGTAATCCGCCGCCTGCACGAGCCGCAGGAGGATATTCTCCACATCATCGCCGACGTAGCCCGCCTCTGTCAGCGTCGTCGCGTCGGCGATGGCAAACGGCACCTTGAGTATCTTCGCGAGCGTCTGTGCAATGAGGGTCTTGCCGCTGCCGGTCGGGCCCATCATAAGGATGTTGCTCTTTTGCAGCTCCACATCGTCCCCGCCGCCAAAGTAAATGCGCTTATAGTGGTTATACACCGCGACGGAAAGGGCGATCTTCGCATCCTCCTGCCCGATGATATACTGGTTGAGTATGTCGCAGATCTCCTGCGGCGTGGGAATCACGTCGGGCAGGTCGGTGTGCTCCGTCGCTTCCGGCGAGAAGGTGTCGTCCAGTATGCTCACACACAGCGTCACGCACTCGTTACAGATATACGCGCCTGGGCCTGCAATGATGCGGGACACCTGCTCCTGATGCTTGCCGCAGAAGGAGCAGCGGACACTTTTGCGTTCATCGTTCTTTGCCATCATTCATCCCCCAATTCAGCGGGAAAATTGTGCCCGCTCGGTTCGTTTTTCCATCGACTACCGGTTATAGATGACCTTGTCAATCAGGCCGTATTTCGCCGCCTCTTCGGCGGGCATAAAGTTATCCCGCTCGGTATCAATGGCAATCTGCTCAATGGATTGCCCTGTGTTCTTCGCCAAAATCTGGTTGAGTTTTTCCCGCGTGCGCAGCATCCACTCGGCCTGAATTTTAATGTCGCTCGCCTGCCCCTTGGTGCCGCCGGAGGGCTGGTGGATCATGATCTCCGCATTCGGGAGCGCGAGGCGCTTCCCCTTCGCGCCGGAGGAGAGCAGAAACGCCCCCATGCTCGCCGCCATGCCGATGCAGATGGTGGATACGTCACACTTGATATACTGCATCGTGTCGTAAATCGCCATGCCGTCCGTGACGGAGCCGCCGGGGCTGTTGATGTAGAACTGGACTTCCTTGTCCGGGTCCTGCGCCTCCAGATAGAGCAACTGCGCGACAACCAGGCTCGCGGTGGTCGCGTTGACCTCCTCACCCAGGAAAATGATGCGGTCGTTCAAGAGGCGCGAGAAGATATCATAGGAACGCTCGCCTCTATTGGTTTGCTCTACAACATAAGGTACTAAACTCATAATTTATTGTCTCCTTTGGCTTGATGTAGTTTCCCAATCACACACCAGATTATGCCCGCCCGCGGCTCGCTTATTCCTCCGTCTGCGCCGCTTTGGCCGTCTTCTTCGCTGCCGGCTTCTTCTTCGGTTCGCTTTTCACTTCTGCCGCAGCGCCGGTCTCGGCGTCGTCCGCCTTCTTGGCCGCCCGCTTTTTCTTGGGCTTTTCCTCCGTGTCTGCGGCAGGCTCTGCCGCCGTATCCTCCGGCTTTGCAGCCGCCTTCTTTGTGCTTGCCTTCTTCGTCTTGGGCTTTTCCGCCCCCTCGTCGCCACCCGCCGGGGCGTCGCCGTACCTGGCATGATCCAGAATAAACTGCCGCGCCTTGCGGTCGAGCTCATCCTTGCATATGTCGGAGGCGGGTACCGACGCCTTCACCTGCTCCATCGGCATCTGATACTCCGCGGCGATATCCGCGTACGCCTGCTCCAGCTCCTCGTCGGAGATGCTCATCCCCTCCGCCTGCGCGACCGCGTGGAGCATCAGCTCCCGGCGCACCAGCTCCTGCGCGGATTCATTGGCCTGCGTCTTTAGCGCATCAACCGTCATGCCCATCATCTCAACGTAGCTTTCAAACGGGATGCCCTGCGCGGAGATGCGCTGCTGGAAGCTGTTGTAGAGGCGGTCCGCCTGATATTTGACCATATCCTCCGGAACCTCGGCCTCCATCGCGTCGACCGCCAGCTTAATCGCGGCATCCTCAAACTCCTGCTTCGCCTGGGCTTCCTTCCCCTCGCGGGCCTTGGTCTCCAGATCCTTCTTAAACTCAGCAAGTGTCTCAAATTCTGAAACATCCTTGGCAAACTCGTCGTCCACCTCGGGCAGGGACTTCTCCTTGACCTCGTTCACCTTGACCTTGAAGAGTACCGGCTTGCCGGCAAGCTCCGGCTGGTAGTCTTCCGGAAAGGTGAGGTCAACCGCAACCTCGTCTCCCGCCTTAGCGCCGATCAGCTTATCTTCAAAGCCGGGGATAAAGCTGCCCGAGCCGAGCTCCAGCTCGTATCCGTCCGCCTGTCCGCCCTCGAAGGGCTTGCCGTCCATGAAGCCCTCAAAGTCGATGACCACACTGTCCCACTTTTTGGCGGGACGATCCACGGCAACCAGACGGGTTGCGCGGCTGACGTAGAGCTTGAGCTCATTTTCCACGTCCTCCTCGGTCACGGTGAGGTCGGGCGCGGGCACCACAACCCCTTTATATGTGCCGAGCTTGACCTCCGGACGCACCGTAAGGCGCGCCTTGAAGGTATAGCCGTCCTTGCCCATCTCGGCGATGGTGACATCGGTATAGGCGACCGAATCCAGCCCCGACTGCGTGAGCGCCTGCTCGTAGTACGCGGGATAGGATGCGTTCACCGCGTCACTATAAAAGATATCCGCGCCGTACATGCCCTCAATGACCTTGCGCGGGGCATGCCCCTTGCGGAAGCCGGGGACGTGGATGCTGCCGCGCTGCTTCTTAAAGACCTTATCAATCGCGGCCTCGAATTCCTCCCCGCTGACTGCGATGGTCATCTCAACCTTATTGTTTTCCAGCTTTTCAACGCTCTTGACGTCCATTTTGTCTTTTCCTCCTGTCGGCCTGCCGGAACGCGGAATTCCATCCGCAGGCCCTGTAACAATGATAGTCGTTATATTGTATCAGAACACAACGCATATTTCCATACTTTTTTTCATCAGTTGCAAATCTTTTTGGGAACAAACTGTAAATAATCTGCCGAAATGAGATGGTAGCACACCCCGCCGCGTTCTCCCTCCACCGCCAGGCGGTGGCTGCCGCCGTGCAGATGCCCATAGTAGCAGTCGCGCACACCGTAGCGCTCGAGCAGTTCCATAATCTCCCCACAGGCATACCCTTGATAGCAGGGTGGGTAATGGAGAAAGCAGATTTTTTCCGCCTCGCCCGCCGCCTTGAGGGAGGTTTCGAGCCGCATCAGCTCGCGTAGAAAGACCTTCCGGTCGCCCGTCTCCTCGTAAAACCAGCCTCTCGTACCGCACAGGGCGTATGGCCCGTAGAAATGGCAGTTGTTGTGGAGTATTTGCAGCGTATCAAAACCGTTCTCCGTAAAAAAGCGCTGCATCTTCGTCACGGTGGTCCACCAGTAGTCGTGGTTGCCCTTTAAAATCATCTTTTGTCCGGGCAGGCGGTTTAAAAACGCGAAATCCGCCTTCGCCTCCTCCAGCGACATGCCCCACGACAGGTCGCCGCACAGCACCACCGTGTCCTCCGGCGAGACACAGCGGAAGCCCTCCTCCAGCTTTTCCACATATCCCGTCCAGCTTCCGCCGAATACGTCCATCGGCTTGTCGCAGCTCAGCGAGAGGTGGGTGTCGCCGATTGCATAGAGTGCCAAACAATCACCTCAGCATCCCCAGCACCGCGTCCGCCATGTGCTCCCGCCCGACGCACTGCCGGAAGCGCACCGGCTTGCCCTTGAGTCCCGCGAGCGGCGCGGGGGCCGGGACGCCGGTCTCGGCGGTGAGCTGATCTAAAATATCTGTTCCGGCGGAAAACTCCGTCACGCCGAGGGCGGAGAGGACGCTGTCGCAGAATTTGAAGGGGCTCGCCGTGGAGACCACCAGCGCCGGGGTGGTGTCCCCCGTCTCGCTGCGGTACTGCGCGAGCACGTCGAAGGCGACGGCGGTGTGTGGGTCGATGAGATAGCCCTTCTCCCGCCACACCTGCGCGATGACGCGTTTTGTCTGCCCATCGTCACAGAATCCGGCGGCAAAGTGATCCGCGAGCTTTGCCTTGATCGCGCCGTCCACTTCGTATTTCCCGCTTGCCGCAAGCGAATCCATATAGCCGCGCACCGCCGCGTCGTCCTCCTCTGTGAGGGTGTACAGCAGCCGCTCCAGATTGGAGGAGATGAGGATATCCATGGACGGAGAGAGGGTGTTGTAAAACGCGCGGTTGCGGTCGTACACGCCGGTTTTGAGAAAATCGGTCAGCACGTTGTTGCTGTTTGAGGCGCAGATGAGCTTCCCGAGGGGAAGTCCCATGCGCTTGGCGTAATACGCCGCTAAAATGTTGCCGAAATTGCCGGTGGGGACGCAGACGTTTACCCGTTCCCCCGCCCTGCACTTGCCCGCCTTGACCAGATCGCAGTACGCCGAAATATAGTACACGATCTGCGGCAGCACGCGCCCCCAGTTGATGGAGTTGGCGGAGGAGAGGAAATAGCCGCGCGCACAGAGCGTTTCGCGCAGGGTTTCATCGGAAAAGAGGCGCTTGACGCCGGACTGGGCATCGTCAAAATTGCCCTCCACAGCGCACACGCCGACGTTCTCCCCCTCCTGCGTGCGCATCTGCAACTCCTGAATGGCGGACACGCCGTCTTTGGGGTAGAAGACCAGAATTCTGGTCTGCGCCACATCGCGAAAGCCCTCCAGCGCGCCCTTTCCAGTATCCCCCGACGTCGCCACCAGAATACACGCCGTCTTTTGCTCCCCCGTCTTCGCCAGCGAGGCTGTGAGCAGATGGGGCAGCATCTGCAACGCCATATCCTTAAATGCGCAGGTGGGGCCGTGCCAAAGCTCCAGGCAGTGGGTACTGCCGTCCACCACGACAACCGGTGCCACGGCGGGCGCATCAAACTTATCCGGCCCGTAGGCGCGCAGCGCGAACTCCGCCAGCTCCTCCTGCGTAAAGCCGTCGAGGTAGAGGCCCATAACGTAGACCGCGCGCGCCTGATAGGTCATCTGCCCCAGCTTCTCCAGCGCGTCCGGCGGGAGACGCGGGAACGTCTCCGGCGTCAGCAGCCCGCCGTCCGGCGCGAGGCCCTGCACAATCGCTTCGGATGCTTCAAACCTCACCTTCTTATCCCTTGTGCTCACATAGTACATACTTCGCTCACTACCCTCAACATATTATTGTAAAATAGATCCTCCAGCAGCGCGGGGCTGTAATTCCTGCGCAGCAACGCTTCATACAGGCGCTCCAGATCCCAGATACCGCTGTAGCACCGCGGCAGGCGGGCACAGCCGTCCCAATCCCCGCCGATCGCCACATGCTTCTCCCCGCCGAGGCTCCAGAAGTGCTCAATGTGCGCGATGACGGTGTCCGTGTCCGGGCAATCGCCGAGGAAGTCGGCGAAGAAATTGATGCCCGCGACACCTTTGCTGTCTATTATCGCAGTAAATTGCCTGTCGGTCAAGTTCCTTGTGTGAAAAAAGACACTGCGGGCATTGGAATGGCTTGCAAAGAGTGGGCCGCGCGTCTCCTCCGCCACATCCCAGAAGCCGGGGTCGGAGAGGTGAGAGACGTCCACAAGCATCCCCAGCGCCTCCATCCGGCGGACAAAATCGCGCCCCTGCGCCGTCAGCCCCTGCCCTGCCCCCTCCATGTGGGAGCCGGAGAGGGCGTTTTGCCTGTTCCACGTGAGGTTCACCGCGCGCACGCCGATATCATGCGCCCAATCCAGCTGCGCAGGGTCGCACCCGAGCAGCTCGGCCCCCTCGACCGAGAGGAACGCCGCCGTCCGCCCCTCCGCCGCCGCCCGCACGGCCTCCGCGCCGGTGCGGCACTGGCATATCCGGTCGGGGTGCAGCGCGAGCTCCCGCTGAAAAATCACGTACTCGGCGCGGATGACCTCCTCCAGCGGGCGGCCGAGGGTATCGTCTGCAAAGAGGGCGAAAAACTGCGCGTGCCGCCGGAATTTCCTGGTGCGCCGCAGGTTCCAGTGCCCGTCCGCGTCGCACAGTCCCGCGCCGGTCTCGTAGCAGTGCAGGAGGGTGTCGCAGTGTCCGTCGAATACATCCATCAAAACGCGTCCTCTATGTAGGTGATTTGTGGTCTTTGGGTTTTTACCCCCTGCGGGGCGAGTACCTCCGCCACGTCGAAGCGCGGCTGGAGCGCGGTGGGGTGTTCGGCGAGATAGTACAGCGCCGTGGTGCGCAGGGCCTGCTGCTTTTTCCCGGTGACCGCCATGCGTCCGGGCGCGAATGCCTCGCTGCTGCGCAGCTTGACCTCCACAAAGACCAGATATTCCTTGTTTTGCGCGATCAGGTCGAGCTCCCCGTACCGGGTGCGGTAGCCGCTCGCCACAATCTGAAAGCCGCGCCGCCGCATGTCCTCCGCCACAACCGCCTCTCCCCAGCGCCCGAGCACCTTCCAGTTGCCCCCGCTCACAGGTTTTTGAGAAAGCTCCTGCGGTGGACCGGACAGGGCCCGTATTGCCGCAGGCGCTCATAATGCAGTTTTGTCCCATAGCCCTTGTGCCGCTCAAAGGCGTATTGCGGGTACTCCTCCGCAAGGCGCAGCATATAGCGGTCACGGCTCACCTTCGCCAGAATGGAGGCGGCGGAGATGTTGGCGCTCAAGCTGTCGCCTTGGATCACCGTGCGGTGGGGGAAGGTCATGCCCGCGTCCCGGTTGCCGTCCACCAGCACAAAATCGGCGGGCGGGTCAAGGGTCTCCGCCGCGCGGCGCATCGCGCGCAGCCGGGCCTGCAAAATATTGATGCGGTCAATCTCCGTTTCATCTACCCATGTGACCGACCACGACAGGGCGCGCGCACAAATTTCGTCATAGAGGGCCTCGCGCTTCTTTTCGCCCAGCTTTTTGGAGTCGGTCAGCCCCGCGATCTGCTCCAGCGGCGGCAGGATGACAGCCGCCGCAAACACGGCGCCCGCCAGCGGGCCCGCGCCCGCCTCGTCCGTTCCGGCGACCATTTGATAGCCCTCCGCCCAGCACGCGCGCTCGTGCGCCCATGTGTCTATCTCTATCATACGCCGTCCTCCCGCTTTGTTTCGCCTTCCGGCGCTTCCAGCGTAAAATTCCCGAGCTTTCCGCCGCGGTATTCGTCCAAAAGGATTTTGGCCATGCGCTCCGTATCCGGTACGCCGCCTGAGAGGAGGAAACCGCGCTTTTGCGCGAGCCGCTCGAGCAGGTGCCAGCTCTCCTCCCCTTCCTCCGGGGCAAGGCCGTACCGCGCCGCAATCGCCTCGGGATAGCGCGCGGTTATGATGGCAAGAAACCGGCAGGCGAGGTCCTCCATGTCCATTACCTCGTCCTTGATCGCCCCCGTAAACGCCAGATGCAGGCCGACCGTTTCATCCTCAAACTTCGGCCAGAGGATGCCGGGCGTGTCAAGGAGGCTCAGCCAGCTGCTTACCGTCACCCACTGCTTGCCGCGCGTGACGCCGGGGCGGTCGCCCGCTTTCGTCGATTTGCGCCCCGCCACCTGATTGATAAAGGTGGATTTCCCCACGTTGGGTATGCCCACCACCATCGCGCGCACGGGCCGCCCGACCAGCCCCTTTTCCTTCCAGCGGGCGATCTTGTCCTGTAACACTTCCTCAATGACTGCGGTGAGGCGTCCGACGCCCTTGCCCTCCCTGGCGTTGGTCTCCAGCACGGCATACCCTCTGCCCCGGAACCATGCGCTCCACACGCGGTTCATCGCGCTGTCCGCTTGGTCGGCGCGGTTGAGCACGATCAGGTGCGGCTTCCCCTCTGTCAGCGCGTCGATATCCGGGTTGCGGCTGGAGATGGGAATGCGGGCGTCCACCAATTCAAGCACCAGATCCACCTGTTTGAGATCGGCCTCCATCTGTCTTCTGGTTTTGGTCATGTGACCGGGGTACCACTGAATGTGCAAGACCGCCACCTCTTTCTTCTTCCAATATTATACAATAGTCACGTGCTTTTTGCAATCCTTTTGCTGAAAAACTGTATAAAAACGCGAAAAAGAGAGGTGACCCTCTCTTTTTTCGTTTCATGCTATTACACGCGCTCTTTGACCTTCGCCCGCTTGCCCACGCGGTCGCGCAGGTAGTAGAGCTTCGCGCGGCGCACCTTGCCGCGGCGCACTGTCTCGATCTTCTCAACAGAAGGCGCGTGCAGGGGG
This sequence comes from Oscillospiraceae bacterium, assembly GCA_021201735.1. GTDB lineage: Bacteria > Bacillota > Clostridia > Oscillospirales > Oscillospiraceae > JAJQEJ01. Next base: position 16,323 of record JAJQEJ010000033.1, read on the forward strand.
AACACCTTCTCCACGCCAACCCCGTAGGAGACGCGGCGGACGGTGAACGTCTCGGCGATTCCGCCGTGCTTTTTGGCAATGACGGTGCCCTCGAACACCTGAATACGCTCGCGGCTGCCCTCTTTTACGCGGATGTGCACGCGCACGGTGTCACCCACGGTGACCTCAGGCGTGGTCTCCTTTTGATATTTGTCTGTAAACATCTGTACCAGATCCATGATATCCTCCTAAGTTTATAGGCGTTCATTCCGCCGGTTGCGGCGCAGAGGAACACCCTTTATTGAGTCGGAGAGTAGTATATCATATCGCACGGCAAACTGCAAGCAAAATTAATATCTCTTTCTTTAGGACGCAATCAGGCCATTTTCCTGTAAAAATGTCTTTGCCACCTCGTCGACGCTCTTCTTCACACCGTCCACGCCCACGTCCACCTGATAGCTCAGGTCAATCATGACGTCGGTGGTCAGCCTGCCGGTGAGCATCTCGAGCACCTCTTCCAGATTCGGCGCCGCATCCTGCATGCGGTCAAAGAGGTCGGTGCGCACGAGCAGCGCGCCGTTATACTCGGGGAAAAAGTTTCGGTCATCCTCCAGCAGCACCAGCTGGGCCTCTTTGTTCAGTCCGTCCGTCGCATACACCACCGTAACATCCATGTTGCCGTTCTGGACGGCGGAATACTTCAAATTGATGTCGATCTGCTTTGCCTCCTTAAATTGCAGGCCGTAGAATTCGGTGAGCGGGATATACTTTGCGCTGCCCTCCTCGGTGAAGAAGTCGTGCTCCGCGGCAAACACAAGCTGGTCGGACACCGCGGCGAGGTCGCTGATGGTTTTCAGGTTATATTCATCGGCAATCGCCTGTGGAACCGCAACCTGATAGGTGTTATTGAGCCCCAGCTTTCCGAGCAGCCGCACGCCCTCCGCCGCTGCCTCCTGATTGGCGTAGTCGTAGAGCGTCATGTCGTCCGGCACGTCGGAGGGGTCAAGATGCAGGAAGGTGGTAAGCAGGGTGCCGTCATAGCTGTTCATGAGGTCGGCGTTCCCCCGCACAATCTCGCTATAGGATGCGGGCGGTGCCATCTCATCCTTGATATTCACCTTCGCGTCCGTGTGCTCCTCCACCAAGAGCTTTACCATCCTGTGGATAATCTGCATCTCAGCAAATTGCCCGTCGTAGATCACAATGGTATCCTCGCCCTGTGTCCCGCCGCCACACGCGGTCAGGGTCAGCGCCAGCGCACCCGCCAGCATTCCGGCCAGCCACTTTTTCATGTTTCGTTTCATATCTCTTCCATTCCTTTCTGTTGCTCCGGCGTGGAGCGCTTCATGTGTTGTTGTTTCATCCGCTTTTCTATCCAGGCCATACCCATGTCGAATACCACGGCCATCGCCATCAGTACAAGGGTGCCGCCTATAATCTGGGGCATGTTGCCTGTCTTGATGCCCCGGGTGATGATGCCGCCCAATCCGCCGCCGCCCACCGAGGCGGCAAATACCGCCACGCCGATCGCCGTCACCGTGGCAATTCTGATCCCCGTAAAAATGAGGGGAAAGGCGAGGGGCAGCTCCACAAGGCGCAGCCGGTTGAACCTTGTCATGCCCATGCCGGTGGACACTTCCTTCAGGACGGGATCCACCTCCGAAAGCCCCACATAGGTATTGAGCACCACGGGAAGCAGGGAGTACAGGAGCAGCCCGAGGATCACCGTGGGTTTTCCGCCCCCCAGGAACACCATGATAATACCCAGCAGCGCCAGAACCGGAATGGTTTGCAGCACCTCCACCGCCCACAAAATGGGCTTTCGCACCAGGGGAAAGCGATAGGCGCAGATACCGAGCGGCACACCGACCACAATGGTACACAGCACAGCCAGCACAACAATCAGCAGGTGGTCGAGCACCATGGCCATCGTCATGACGCGTCCCTCCTCAATGACCGGGGGATCACGCAGCGCCGGAGCAGGTCAATGAGCAGGCTCAGGAGCATCGCCATGACCGCGGCGGGAATGGCACCGGCGAGGGTCAGCATATTGTTGTTGCTGCTGATGCCGGAATAAATCAGGTCGCCCAGACCGCCCAGCCCGATCATCGCCGCCAGGACCGCCCAGCTCACGGTATAGACGGTGGACATGCGCAGCCCGCTGAAGATCACGGGCATAGCCAGGGGCAGCTCAATGCGCCACAGCACCTGTACCGGCGACATGCCGCACCCCTGCGCCGCCTCTTTGTAGTGCGCGGGCACCTCAATGAGCCCCACAAACGTATTCTTCAAAATGGGAAACACCGCGTAGGTAGCCAGCGCAAAGATGACAGTGGAGGGTACCATGCCGTTGTAGAGGAACAGCACGCCGATAAATACAATGCCGGGAATGGTCTGGAGCACGGACAAAACGGGCAGAATCACATTGGCCCAACGCGGAATTCTGGACAGGAGAATGCCGAGCGCCAGCGCAATCACAAACGCAATCGCCACGGAAACCAGCACATAGAGCAGGTGGATGCCAAACGCGGTGACGATCCGCCGCCAATAGAGCTCCAAAAAGTGAAGAATCATACCGCATCCCCCCAAACCGCGTCGGCCAGGGCTTTGGCAATGCTGGTTTTGGTGACAATCCCCGCCAGTGTGTTGTCCCGCCTGAGCACCACCACGTAGTTGGCGTTCCCGCTGAGCAGCTTTTCAAAGCAGACATGCGCGTCCTCATCCAAATAGGAGACGGGATTGGACTGGCGCAGCAGCGGCGCGACCGTCTGCATCGTGCTGCCCTTCTCCAGACGGTCAATGTCCGCGATAGAGACAATACCCGCGTAGGTCTGATCCCGGTTCATGACAACGAGGGTATCCACATTCCGCCTTGCCATCAGCTCCACCGATTCCCGGATTCTGGCGTCGGTGTATGTGGTGATGACGTTCTGTCGCAAAAAATCCGCCGCCGTCTGCGGTGTGGCCTGCTCCGCTATGCTCCGCTTGCCCATAAAGCTGCGGATGAGATCGCTGGCCGGATGCTCCAGCATCTCACCGGGCGGTGCCATCTGCACGATTTCGCCCGCATCCATGAAGATGATCTTGTCCGCCATATTCAGGGCTTCATCCATATCATGGGTCACAAAAACGATGGTCTTGTTCAGCTTCTTTTGCAGACTCCTGACCTCATCCTGCAGGGTGGCGCGCGTGACCGGGTCCAAGGCGCCGAAGGGCTCGTCCATCAGCACCACGGGCGGCGAGGCCGCCAGCGCCCGCAGCACACCGATCCGCTGTTGCTGGCCGCCGGATAGCTCATGGGGATATTTGCGCGCGTATTCGTCATAGGGCATTCCAACCATCTCCAGCAGCTCGTGCGCCCGCTCCCGCATTTTCCTCTTCTCATATTTCAGCAGATGGGGCACCACACAGATATTCTGCTCCACGTTCATATTTGGAAACAGGCCAATTTGCTGGATGACATAGCCGATGCTCCTGCGCAGCTGCACCGGGTCGGTCTGCGCAATATCCTCGTTGCCGATGTAGACGCGCCCCTCGTCAGGCTCAATGAGCCGGTTTATGGTTTTCAACGTCGTGGTTTTCCCGCACCCACTGGGCCCGATTAAAACCGCCAGCTCCCCCTCTGCAATATGAAAACTGATACCCTTTAAAACCTGCTTGTCGCCATAGCTTTTTCGGACATGCTCAAAACGAATCATCTCCCGCTCCTTTCCTGTGCCCTAAATTAAATCCTCCCTCCGAGAGAATTCCGCGCACGATATTATTATCTACTATTATAGGAAATAATGGCCGCAGAGTCAAACCATATAGTTCCAGTTTGGGTAAATGCGCGTACAAAATATCGTCCCTTTACACAAACATTTATGTGTACATCATCACAAAGTTGTTTCTTTTTACAGTTTCCTCTTCACAAACGCTTCATTATGTGATAACATTAAGAATAGTCTGCTTTTCTATATACGCCGGAGAAGATATCTCCCTGGAGGAAATCAATGAACTCTTATGAACATGATACCCATTTGCCACGTCTCCCCGTACCCCCGCTGGACGAAACCGCCGATGAACTGAAAAAACGCATTCAGCCCGTTGCGGGCGAAGCGGATTTCTCCGCCTTCTGCCGGGAGCTTACACGCTTCTGCGCGCCGGACGGGGAGGGGCCTGTCCTACAGGAGCGCCTGCTCGCGTTTCAGCACGCCCTGCGGGGGAACAGCAGCTGGCTGCGTCCGCTCTGGGATGACAATTATTTAGCCTATCAGTCATCCCTGCCGCGCAACATGCACTACACCTTACAGCTGCGCGGCGACAAATGGTCGCCGGACGCGCTGCCGCGTTTTACCGCGGCAATGGCCTGCACCATTCAAATGATCCGTGGGGAGCGTGTGCCCCCGGAGATGGCGGGCGGGGCCTATACCAGCATGGATACCATGGGCGGCATGTTTTATACCCGCATTCCCGCGCCACAGCGCGATGTGTTGTACTGCCCACGCCTGACCGATCCCCTGACGGCGGCGGTGGCCTGCCGGGGCCATTGGTTCATTCTCTCCCTCACAGACAGTGAGGGCCTCGTCTATTCTCCCGACACGCTGCAAAACGCCTTTGGGGTCATCCGGGAACAGGCCGCCGCGCTGCCACCCGCGCCCGGCGTCGGTGCCTTCACCTGTGCCGACCGCGCGGCGGCGCTGGAGCTGCGCGGCACCCTATCCCAGTACCTCCTCAACCGCCTGAGCCTGGAGAGCGTGGAACAAGCGGTTTTTGCCGTCTGCCTTGACGACGATGGCGCGGGAGATATCCCGTTTGGGCGCAGTGTTCTGGCCGGTGACGCGTCCAACCGCTGGTTTGATAAGTCGCTTCAGCTCATCTCCTCCGGAGAGCGCCTCGGTGTCAGTCTGGAGCACGCCGGCTGCGACGGCATCATGTTCGCCTATATCCTCGGGCAGGCCGATCAGGGGCTTTTAAACCATACCTTCCGGTATTCTGAGGATACGGCACCCGCCCACATCCGTTCATTGGAGTGGTTTGTGCCCGCGCCGGTTGCCGTCAAGCTGGAGGAAATTCAGGCGGACTTTGCCGCCTGGAACGACTCCATCTACTTTGACGAAAAGCGCATTGCCGCCCTGTCGAAGGTGACGCTCAAGCAGCTGCGGTGCAGCCCTGACGCCGTTGTGCAGCTCCTATTACAGACAGCATACTACCGCTGTGCCGGGAAGCTCCCCTCCGTGTATGAGGCGGTATCCACCCGGCGATTCTACGCGGGCCGCACGGAGGGCATCCGCAGCGCAACGGCGGAGTCCCTGGCCTTTGTTGAAGCCTTTTGCGCCGGAGCGCCCAGAGCCGAACTCGAAGCGCGTTTCCGAGCGGCGGTCGCCGTCCACAGTGAGAATACGGCCCGGTGCAAGGCGGGTCTGGGCTGTGAACGCCACATGACGGGACTTGCCTGTATGCATCAGATGTATTTCCCCGAACAGGAACTCCCCGCCATATTCCAGACGGCAGGGTATCGGAAGCTCAAGTACGATATACTCTCCACGAGCAGTATCCCCGGCTCCGCCGTGGACTATTTTGCGTTTGTCCCCGTGGTGCCGGACGGACTTGGCGTGGGCTACGCCCTGTACGACAGCGGCCTGCATGTGGCCGTCTCCTCCTATGCGGAGAGCGGTGTTCGTCCCGGCGCTTTTCTACAGGCATTGGAGGACACCGGACGGCGGCTGCTTGATCTGGAAGGGATATAACCAGCCGGATGCCGAGACAGGGGCTGCACACGTCGCGTTTCCCGCGCTTCGTGCGTCAGCCCCATTGATTGTCGTTTCATCGCCTAGGCGGACGTAAACCGCCGCTGTTCCGTTTTCCGGCGTACGGATGCCGCCACAAGCCAAAGGGCGGTCAGCAGGAGCGTCCAGCTCCCCACGCGCAGTACCAGCAGCGCCGCGCCGCCGACCGCGAGGGCGAGGGAAAAGCACACGGAAACCACACCCACCACGCGCGACGTGGTTTCCTCCGGTAGGAAGAGATTGAGCGCGTACCATAAAATGCGCCCCCCATCGAGCTGCGCGATGGGGAGCAGGTTGAAGATGCACAGCGTCACATTCACGCCGATGCACAGTGACGCCAATTCACTCCCCCGCCCCGAAAAGGGGATGCAGAAATAGATGACCGCGAGATTGGCCGCCGGGCCGGCGAGGGCGATGATGATCTGCTTCCAGTGCGCCAGTTGCCTGCGCGGCGAGAGCACAATTTCAGCGCCCACGCAGCTCAGGCGGAGCTTTGACACCCGCCCACCAAGCAGGTAGATGGCGCACAGGTGCCCGAGCTCATGCAGTACGCCCCCCACAAACGCCAGCACGAGGAGATTTTGCGTGTCGAAATAGTACAGCACCGCCGCCAGCAGGAGAAACCCGCCGGTGATCTCCAGCCGTTTCCATCGAATCGTCCCCGCCTTGCGCATCAGTTGCCTTCAATGTAGTAGATGGGGTTTAAGAGCACGCCGTCGCGCTTAATTTCGAAATGCAGATGCGGCCCCGTGGCGTTGCCTGTCGCGCCCGCTTCGGCCACCTTCTCGCCCTTTTGGACACGATCCCCCTTCTGCACACAGAGCTTGCTGCAGTGGGCGTAAAACGTCTTGATGCCGTTGCCGTGGTCGAGCTGGAGATAGAGCCCGTAAACCGGGCTATCGCCGATATAATCCACCGTGCCGTCGGCAAACGCGCCGATCGCCGTGCCGGTATCCACCGCGATATCCACGCCGTTGTGGAATTTATCCTCCCCGTCCACCGGATGGATGCGCCACCCGAACCCGGAGGAGATCACCCCCATCGCGGGGGTGACGGTCGCCGACAGGCCGAGGCTGTATTTGTCCATCGTCGCGTTGTCCGGCAGCGCCTCGCCGCTGTAATCCATGTGGATGACCTCCGGCTCCGGCGTGGCGGTCGGCGCTACTGTCGCGGCGGGCGTCTCCGCCGGCGGCTGCGCCGCGGCCTCTTCCACCGGCTGCGCCTCCACCTGCTGCGCCACCGTGCCGGGCAGTCCGAGCACCTGCGCCATGGTCTGCGTGCTCTCCGCGTCAAACAGGCTGGCCGTCCGGTCGTCATAAACCGAAAAATCCATCTCCGGCGAAAAAACGTGCGTGCTCACCTCCGTCGCCGCCATGCCGGACGGGCTGAACACCTCCACCCAAAGCTGCTGCATCGTGTCCGCCACAGGCTCGCCGCTGGAGATGGCGTAGCCGAGGTTGGAAAACACCGCCTTATAATCCGTATCCGCGTGCAGCACCTGCACCATACGCGCGCGCAGCACCTCCATTTTTTCCGGGAACACTCCCTTGCCGAAAAATACGCCGAAAAACAGCACCAGACAGACGCACAGCTGTGCCAGCCGCCGCTTTTCCCGCCCGCCCAGACGCGCCTTTTCCTGCCGCCTGCGCCTGTTTTCAGGCCGCCCTCCCGTCCGGCGGCCCGCCGTCTGCCGCCTCTTTTCTCCCGTACGATAGGTTGTCTCCATCACCGGCGACCATCCCTTCTGTGTAGCATGATATCCTGCGTCATCTATATGCGGACAGGTCGTCGCTTATGAGCAATTTTATGCCGCGCAAGCGGGCAGACTGTAGACAAAAGGGAACAGCTTGTAAAACGGAAAGGAAGAAAGCGTGAAAGGAACCCATCAGGGGTGCCTTTCCAGGGCAACCGCATGAAAAGATTTACAAATAAGATAAGGGGTGTTAAGATTATG